>NZ_JBQEDL010000020.1:29552-79698 GCF_052106715.1 Gordonia sp. (in: high G+C Gram-positive bacteria) | reverse complement strand
ATCCGTAGTTGGACGGCGCATAAACGGTGTTGGCGAACGGCGTCACCACGGTGTCACCGGCCGCCGCCGCCCGAATGAGATCCCCGTCGAGCATCCCGAGGATCGCGCGGCGCACGGGAAGTGACGCCATCGTCTGCGACCGCGTATTGGTGTTGACCGTCAGTCCGCGAGTCATCGGACGGCGGATCGTCGCCACTCCGGGGATCGCACCGACCTCGGCGGCCGACGCCGGCCCCGCTGTCAGCGACACCATCGTGGAGTCCCCGTTGCGGATGGTCTGTGCCATCTGCGGCGCGGTACCCGCGCGACGCAGTACCACCTGGTCGATCTCGGGCGGCTTCCGCCAGTAGCGGTCGTTGCGGATCAGGCGGACCTCGTCACGCGAACGGTCGATCGAATAGACGGCGAACGGTCCGGCGGTCACCGGTTTGCCCTTGTCCATGCCCGTTTGGAATCCGGTCGGCTCGGATTTGAGGCTGTGGCTCGGCAGCAGCGAGGTGAACAGTTCTCGCCACGCCGTGTACGGCTGAGCGAAGGTCGCGGTGACGACTTTGCCGCCACTCCCGGTCTCGACCTTCTTGATGGCGCGATAGCCCGCCGCGCCGACGACGTTCGGCTGCCGTGACATCTGCTGCCACAGGTAGGCGAAGTCGTCGCCAGTCACCGGGAGGCCGTCCGACCACTGCGCGTCGTCGACGATCGTGTAAGTCACCTCGAACGGATCGGTCGAGGTGACCTCCGCCGATGCGAGCAGGGCGTCGTTCCGCTGCCACTGGACGCCGTCGGGCGTCTGAATCGGCCGGAACGCGCTCGGGAGGGTGAGCGAGGCGACCGCCGTCGTCACCGAGCCGAGGTCCGATCCGATGTGCGGATTGAACCCCGACCCGATCGAGTCGGTCGCGACGTACACGGTGCGTTCGTCCGGGTACTCGTTCGGCGTCGTCGTCGGCAGCGTCTCCCTGACCGGCGGCGGCGGATCGGCCATGCACGCAGTCGAACCGAATCCGACGACGCCGACCAGGATCAGCGCGGCGACGCGGCGACGCTTCCCACGACCCCCAGAACGCGAACCTGCTGAACGCAGCACCGAACCTGCCGTGCCGGTCATCCACGCACCTTCCGATTTACGAGTTCTGGTCGCGTGACTTCGCGCGCGAACGCTCACGCGCGCGAGTCGATGCATCCAGATGCAGCTTACGCACGCGCACCACCTCGGGCGTCACCTCGACGCACTCGTCAGCCGCACAGAACTCCATCGCACCCTCGAGGTCGAGAACCATCGGCTTGGCGAGGGTCTCCATGACGTCGGCCGACGACTGGCGCATATTGGTCAGCTTCTTTTCGCGCGTGACGTTGATGTCGAGGTCCTCCGCGCGCGGGTTGATCCCGACGACGTGTCCCTCGTAGGTGTCGTCACCCGGGTCGACGAAGAACGTTCCTCGATCGGCGAGCTGGATCATCGCGAACGGGGTGACGCTGCCCGCGCGGTCGGAGACCAGCGAGCCGGTGTGACGGGCACGGATCTCCCCCGCCCACGGCCCGTAGTCGGCGAACACCGCGTTGGCGATGCCGGTGCCGCGCGTCTCGGTCATGAAGTCGGTGCGGAACCCGATGAGTCCACGCGAGGGCACCTCGAACTCCATGCGGACCCAGCCGCTGCCGTGGTTGTTCATCTGATCCATGCGGCCCTTACGCGCGGCCAGCAGCTGGGTGACGGCGCCCAGGTACTCCTCGGGCACGTCGATCGTCAGGTGCTCGAACGGCTCGTGGACCTTGCCATTGACCTGACGGGTGACGACCTGCGGCTTGCCGACGGTCAGCTCGAAGCCCTCACGGCGCATCTGCTCGACGAGGATCGCCAGCGCGAGCTCGCCACGAGCCTGGACCTCCCAGGCGTCCGGTCGTCCGATGTCCTGCACACGCAAGGAGACATTGCCGATGAGCTCGCTGTCGAGGCGGTCCTTGACCATGCGCGCGGTCAGCTTGTGCCCCTTCACGCGACCGGCGAGCGGCGCGGTGTTGGTGCCGACGATCGCTGAGATGGCGGGCTGGTCGACGCTGATGCGCGGCAGGGAGACCGGGTTCTCCGCGTCGGCGAGCGTGTCGCCGATCATGATCTCCGACATGCCTGCGACGGCGACGATGTCACCGGCGACAGCCACCTCGGCAGGCGCACGGTCGACGCCGAGCGTCACCAGGAGTTCGGTGATCTTCGCCTTCTCGATGACCGGCTCACCGTCGACCTCGCGGCACCACGACACCTGCTGGCCCTTGCGGAGCGTTCCGTTGTGGATGCGGACCAGACCGAGTCGGCCGAGGAACGGCGACGCGTCGAGGTTGGTGACGTGTGCCTGCAGCGGAGCCTCGGTGGTGCCCTTCGGCGCCGGGACGCTGTTGATCAGCACGTCGAACAACGGGTCGAGGTTCTCGCCTGCGGGCACTTCACCGTTGGCGGGCTGCTCGGTGCTGGCGACGCCTGCGCGGCCGGAGGCGAACAGCACCGGTAGCTCAAGCGCGAGTTCGGCGGCCTCGGAGGCCTCCTCGTCGTCGAGATCGGACGCGAGGTCGAGGAGAAGGTCCTGCGACTCGGTGACGATGTCGCCGATGCGGGCGTCGGGCCGGTCGGTCTTGTTGACCACCAGGATCACCGGCAGCGACGCGGCGAGAGCCTTGCGGAGCACGAACCGCGTCTGCGGAAGCGGCCCTTCGGAAGCGTCCACGAGGAGTACGACACCGTCGACCATCGACAGCGCACGCTCGACTTCACCGCCGAAATCGGCGTGACCCGGCGTATCGATGACATTGATGACGTACTCGGAGCCGTCTGGCTGACGGCGATGCACTGCGGTGTTCTTCGCGAGAATGGTGATGCCCTTCTCGCGCTCGAGGTCGCCGGAGTCCATGACGCGGTCGACGAGTTCGGCGCGCTCGCCGAACACACCGGACTGACGCAGCATCGCGTCGACCAAGGTGGTCTTGCCGTGGTCGACGTGCGCCACGATCGCGACGTTGCGGAAGTTGGGGACTGCGCTCACTAAGGTCTCTTTCATCGGGCCCGGACTTTTAACCTAGTAAGGATAGCGGCAGGGTCGCCTCTGGCGCGATTTCAGCGGTGGAACCATACGGTTAGGCTGAGCTAAACTCCGGCCATGGGGAAGAATGATCCCGCTCGAGTCGCGCGCATGAAGCCGAAGAAGAAGTGCTGCCGAAAATCGACACGCTGCCTACGGTGTCCGGTCGTCATCCACCGCATGGGCAAGCTCGACTGTGACTCGATGTCGAAGAAGCAGGCGAACAAGGCACTCAAGAAGGCGCGGGCGGCCTGACCGGCAACCTTATTCACGTCCGCGCAGGTCATCGAGTAGTTCGGGAATCCATTCCCGGTCGTTTGGGACGATCGATCCGAGTGAATCGAGCGCGAGGAGCCCGTCGGCGTCCACCCATCGGAGGTCGAGGTGCTCGGCCGCCCTCGGCGTTCCCGCGACGATCTGTGCCCGGATCGCGATCAGTTCCAGCCCCGGTTCGGGGCGCACAGCCGCGACGAGTCGCTCCGCTACACGGACGTGGACGTTTAATTCCTCACACAACTCCCGGACGAGCGCCCCATCGAGCGTTTCGCCCGGTTCGACCTTTCCGCCGGGCAGCTCCCACAGGCCCGCGAGTTCAGGTGGACGCGAGCGTTGCGCCAACAGCAGACGACCCTCCTCGGAGTAGATCGCACCGGCGACGACGACAACGCTCATCCGCGCACCACACCGATCCGTTCGATCATCGGAGTCAGTGACACTCTCTCGGCCACGGCGACGGCGACGTCGGAGACCGCGTCGACCGTCTGGCCGCCGACGTCCACCTGTATCCGCCACGTGCCGATCATCGGGACCGAACGGGTGACGACGGCCGAGCCGGTCGCGTCCGGCTCGGCCCGCAGCGAGTCCGGACGCAGCGCCACCCGGCACGGTCCGTCGGGGACATCGAAATCGGCGTCGAGAGGCACCACCCCGATGCCTGTGGTGAGCACCCGGGAGCGGACGTCGCCGTCGACGATGTCGGTGGCTCCGAGGAACCTCGCCACCCATTCGTCGGCCGGACGACGCCAGAGCCGTTGAGGCGCAGCGGTGTCGACGATCGATCCGGCACGCATCACACTGACCACGTCCGCCATGAGCGCAGCTTCGGTGTGGTCGTGCGTCACCACGACGGTCGGGGTACCCGCAGCCCGCACGATGTCGGCGATAGCGACGGCGAGATCGTCGCGAAGTCGGCGGTCCAGTGCCGCGAGCGGTTCGTCGAGCAGCAGCAGCCGAGGACTCGGCGCGAGTGCACGCGCCAACGCCACGCGCTGAGCCTGCCCGCCCGACAGCTCGGTGACCCGCCAGTTCTGCGCGCCGGGGAGTCGGACGAGTTCAAGAAGTTCGGCGACGCGGGCTTGCGACTGCGCTCGATCGACACCGCGCCGAGCCAGCCCGTAAGCGATGTTCTGCCCGACGGTCCGGCCCGGGAAGAGTTGACCGTCCTGGAATACGACGCCGAAGTCTCTGCGGTGCACTGGGATCCGGGTGAGGTCCTGGCCGTCGTATACGACGGTGCCCGACGCGACCGGTTCGAGGCCTGCGATCGCACGCAGGAGGGTCGACTTCCCACATCCGGACGGACCCAGTAATGCCGTCACCGGCGAGTCGCCGCCGACCTCCCAGTCGACCTCGTGCACCACTTCGCGGGAACCGTATCGGATCGACACGTCATGCAGCGTCAACAACCGTCCGCCTCCTTTTATTCGTTCTCGCGCTCGCTGCGACTTCTACGGCGGCGACGACCACCGCACTCACCGCGATGAGCAGAACGGACGCGGCCATCGCGGCCGCATAGTTGTCCGCGCCGGGTCTTCCCATCAACGAGCCGATGAGCACCGGCAACGTCATCGTGTCCGCTCGGGCGAGGAACGTCGTCGCGCCGAACTCACCGATCGCCATCACGAACGCGAACGCGGCGGCTGCGCTCAACGACCGTGCGGTGAGCCGCAGATCGATCGTGCAGAACACGCGCAGGTCGCGTGCGCCAAGCGTCGCCGCCGCATCCCGCAGACGAGGCGAGACCTGTTCGAGCGCAGGGACCATGACCCCGACCACCACCGGTATCGCGATCAGTGCCTGCACGCACGGCACGATCAGCGGTGACGCGGCCACCTCATACGGAAGATCGGCCAACGCCAGCGTGTATCCGAATCCGAGGGTCACCGCACTGACCCCCAACGGCAGAACCGACAGCACGGCTCCGGTTCGGACGAGGAAACCGCCGCCTCTGGTCAGCGCGGCAGCGGTGAGCAACCCGATGGCGACCGCGATCGCCATTGCCAGCAACGCGCTGGTCACCGAGTAACGAAGTGATGCGACGGCGGACTCTCCGTATGTGTCGTCGAACATCGCGGCGTACCCGGCCGTACCCCAGCGCCCGCCGGGGCGCAGCGACCGGACCACGAGGGTCACAATCGGCAGCACCAACCAGACACCGATCCACACGAGCACAGCACCTGCCGCGACGACGGTTCCGCCGCGCGGCCGCTGCGCATGCGACATCACCCCGCTGTGGGGCACCCGGCCTGACCCGAGCCCCCGCGCCACCGCCAGCGCTGCCAACACCATGACGATCTGCAGGACCGACAACGCGACCGCATCGGGCAGTCGCGCATATCCGATTCCCTGCAGGTAGATCTCCGTCTCCAGGGTCCGTGCGTTTCCCCCGCCCAGGATCACCACGACGCCGTAGCTGGTGGAGCAGAACAGGAAGGTCAGCCCGAAGGCCGCCGCTGCCGCAGGCAGCAGTCGCGGTGCGACGACGTCGACGAACGCCCGGAACGGGGACGCGCCGAGCGAGCGAGCCGCCGCCACTTGACGCGGATCCACCCGCTGCCAGGCGGCGCAGACCACGCGCACGACGACGGCGACGTTGAGAAAGGTGTGCGCGGCGATGACCGACGTCCAGCCCTGGCCGACGCCGAGGAACTCCAGTGGTCCGTCGAACAGCGCGCGGAACGCGACACCGACGACCACGGTCGGCAGCACGAACGGCAGGGTGACGATCACCCGTAGCAGCGCCGTTCCGGGAAGGGTGACCCGCGACAGCAGCCAGACGATCGGCGCAGCAACGACGAGCGCGGCCACCGCTGACACGGCGGCCTGTAACGCGGTGACTCCGAGCAGGCCGAATGCACCGGTCCGCGACCACGACTGGGTGAGAGTCGTCGAATCGCTGTCGTCGAGAGCACGCATCACCAGCACACCGAGCGGCCAGGCGAAGACGACCGCAGTGAAGATCAGGGGGACGAGAAGACCTAGCCTGCGTGCCAGACCTGACACGCCTCGCGGGCGGAAAGTCAGGGCTTCACCGTCTGACGCCACTGCGTGAGCCACTCCTCACGGTTCTTGTTGATGTAGTCGGGCGTCATGCGCACCGTCCACGCCGGTGTGGGCGCTCGTTGACGCCAGTCAGCGGGCAGGCGAACGTCCTTCTGGACCGGGTACACGTACATCGAGGTCGGCAACGCCGCCTGGACTTCCGGACTCAGAAGGAAGTCGACAGCCTTCTTCGCGCCCGCCACATTGCGCGCCCCCTTCAGCACGCCAACGTACTCGATCTGCGCGAAACAGCTGTCGAGGATCGCGTGGGTACCCGGCGTCGCGGCCGGACTCGACGCATACGAGACGACGATCGGCTTGTCACCGTGCCCCTCTCCTGCGCTGAAGCTCTGGTTGTAGGCGATCTCCCAGCCCGAGACGATCTGCGCGCCGTTTCCGCTCAACGCGCGCCAGTAGTCCGGGGCCTTCTTCCCGTACCGCCCGATGGTGGAGAGCAAAAAGCTCATCCCGGGCGAGGACGTCGCCGGGTCCATCAGCACGGTGAGATCGCGGTACTCGGGTTTCGTCAGATCGTCGATGCTGGTGGGCGCCGCGACGTTGTTGCTGTCGAACCAGGCATCGTCGACGTTGACGCACACGTCTCCGCGGTCGACCGCGGTCAACTGATCGGCATGAGAATCGATCGCGTATTCGGCGGCTCCACCTTTCGCCAACGGCGACGTGTAGGGCTCGAGCGCGCCCGCGTCGATCGGCCGTGCTGCGAAAGTGTTGTCGATGCCGAAGACCGCGTCGCCCTTGGGAGAGCCGGGGGTCAAGGAGACGACGGACGACAGTTGCCCCGCGTCGCCGGACCGCACGATGTTGAGCTTGAGTCCGGTCTTGTCCTGGAACGTGTCGACCAGTCGCTGCGGCAACTCGAACGAGTCGTGCGTCAGCAGGTTCACTTCGTTCGCGCTGTCGGCCGAGGCGCAGGCGAACGAGGTCGATGCGACGACGGCGACGATGCCGAAAGCCAACGTCCGGCGCACCGTCTGCGCTCTGACTCTCCCTGCGCGGTACTGCACTCCGTGCCTCCTGTGGACTGATATTTCGGTGCTGCCGCGTAACGACACACGTGTTCCTGACGAATCTAACCAGCAGACGATGGATATCGCCGAAGCCGCCGCGCCCGCCGACATCTACGTCGAATCATGTTTCACACAGGTAACAATATTCACACCAGCCTCAGTAGCTTCACAGTGTTCGCGTTACACTCGCGTCACCACCTGAGCCGTCTACCGATTGGATACGCCGTGCGATTCGCGCGCACCAGCCGCACCGCCACCCTCGTCGCCGCCCTCGCGGTGACCGGCGCTCTCGTCGCTCCGGCCACGGCCCACGCCGAGCCCAGCACCCCATCAAAGCCCAGCAGCACGAAGTCGAGTCCCGCTCCGCAATCCGAGCAGACGATCCCGCTCCCGGAGAAGACGCCCGACGTCGATCCCGAGATCCTCAAGTCGCTCGGCACGTTCGCCCCCGCCCTGATCGGCTCGGTCGCGACGCGCGGAGAGAACGGCAAGGTCGACACCGCCCTCCTCAAGCAGGCGCGATCGCTCGCTGACAACCCGGCAGTCCCCGTCCAGGCCGCTGACACATGGCGCAGCCTCATCGACTTCCTCGGCGAACCGGGCAAACAGGAGGCCGTCGCCGCCGGGGCGATCCCGGTGGCCAAGCGTGATGCCGCCAAGGACGACGACGCTCCGAATATCCCCAACGGCCCGAACAAGCCGCGGATTCAGCAGTTCCTGTACCCGACTCTCGGCTTCGGGTGCATGCCTGGCGGCGGAAACTCGGTCGGCATGGCGCTGGCCACCGCGGGCCCCCAGGACGCCCCGGCACCGGGCCCCAAGCGCGGCCAGGCCGGCTTCGTCTACACGAGCCTGGGCACCGGTCCGGCGAAGACCTCCAACCGCCGCCTCTACGTTTCCTGGCTGAACCTGGAGAACGGGCGCACCGGACAGACCCGACTCAAGCCGAACGCCAAGATCAACGCGGCCAAGGGTCCAGGCACTTTCACCGGTATCGCGAAGACCGGGCGTGGCCGTATCGTCTCGACCGTCTACGGCGAGGTGACCACCAAGACGAAGGGTCGCACCGTCTCGTGCATGATCGCGCCGACGATCGGCACCGCGATCATCTGACAGAGGACGACTGACGACAACTCAGTGCCCTCCGGGTTCTTCCCGGAGGGCACTGTCATGTCGCGGCGATGTCACAAGTCGGACTCACTCCTTGAATTTTCACCCCATTCGCACCACTATTAACTTCGATACCATCTGTCACATCAGTAACATGCCCGGCGGCGTGCTGGTGTGCCGAATCGTCAGTAGTGGGAGGAAGCCAATGGCAGTCGTCAGGAGTTCGGTCCGCGTCGGAATCGTCAGCGCCGCAGCAGCATTGGCCGTGACCTTCGGCGCGCACGGCTACGCGTCGGCCGAGCCGGAGACCACGCCGACGACACCCGGCACGTCGACGACACCCGAATCCTCGACTGCACCGGACTCCTCGACTGCACCCGGCTCGTCGACCACCCCGAGCACGCCCGCGCCCGACGGCGAAGCCCCGACCCTCGAGGGCATCCCCGGAGACGCCGAACTCACCGAACTATTGCGCGCCCTCAAGCAGTCCGGCGGCGCCGAAGAAGCAATCGGCGCACTCTCGTCCATCCTCGGCTCCGAAGGACAGGTCGACCCGTCCGGAATGCTGACCAGCCTCGGCATCAACCCCGATGCACTCGACTCGATCCTCCCGACGTCACCTCCGACGACGGATCAGAACTCGCAGACCCCGGCCGCTCCGGGTAGCAGCTCACCCGAGAGCGCGGCGCCTACCGGCGAACCCAGCACCAGCAATCCGGGCACCACCAATCCGGGCACCACCGACCCGGCAGCACCGAACCCCGTCGCAGGGTCGGCGACGACGCCAGCCGCAGGCGACGTAATCGGGACCCTGGAGAAGCTGACCGGCGCCAAGATGCTCTCCCCCGCGATCGCGCCCTTCTGCGCCGCCCCCACCGACGACAACCCGCTCGGCATCGTCACCGCACCCGCCGTCGCGGTGCCCGGTCCGTGGCCGGCCGGCGAGAGCTCCGCGATCGCGAAGCTGCTCAAAGGCAGCGGAGCCGACAGCCTGCTGAAGCTCACCGATCCGGCCCGATCCAAGTCGCTGAAGGCCGTCGACAACGGTGAGATCGCCTACGCCCTGGTCCCGCCGGCAAAGCCCGACTCGGACAATCTCCAGGTGGCATGGTTCAACACCTCGACGATGCAGGGCGGAATGGAAACACTCAAACCGCTCGAGCAGGACAAGACCGTTGGCCCGCTACTCAAGGCACTCGCCACCCGCGACGGCTTCCACGGGATCCGACTCGCGCGCGCATCCACCGGCGAGGGCACAGTCCTGTCCGCGGTGTTCGGCACCACCACGACCGGTCCGCGCACCTGCTACTTCCTTCCCGCTCTCGGCGCCGTCAACAACTGACGCTGCCGCACAACCACTCTCACATCTGAAGACTCGAGGATCACCATGCCCGCGCAGCCCCGTCGCATCCTGCCCGCACCGGATCACACACCGTCGAGGCTCCACGTGCTCACTTCGCGCCCGGCCAAGGCGGTGGGCACCGTCGTCGTCGCGGCCGGACTCGTCGGCAGCGCGTGTGTCACTCAGGCGTTCGCCGATCCCACTCCGTCCGCACAGGAGGCTCCCCGCGGCGGCCAGACGCCCGGCTCCGTGTTCGCGAACAGGTCCGTCGCCGACAACGACCTTGCAGCCGCCGCCGGCAGCGGCCAGCAGTACAGCTTCTGGACGCAGGGCAGCGATGGCCGAACGCACCTGACGACTGCCGTCGTCCTCACTCCGAAGGGCAAGAAGCCGGCAGGCGGCTGGCCGGTCGTCGCCTACACACACGACGCCGATGGAATTTCCGGCAAGTGCGGACCCACCAAGTCGAAGGTCGCGCGCGACACCGACACGGTTTCCGAACTGCTACGCAACGACTACGCGGTGATCGTCCCCGACTACTCGATGGTCGGCACCACCGGATCACCGCAGTACGTCGACTACTCGGCCGCTGCACAAGGCGTGGTAGACGCGGTGCGGGCCGGGCTAGACGTCGAGCCGGCACTGTCCCCGAAATGGGCCGCAGTCGGCGACGAGCAGGGCGCGGCAGTCGCGGTCGACCTCGCCCGATCGGCGTCGTCGTCCGAGCCGGCGAAGCTCGACTTCCGTGGCGCGACCGCGACCACTCTGCCCGTCGGCTACGCCGATGTCGTGACCGGGCTGAGCCCGCAATCGGCGAAGGTCACGCAGGCGACGGTCACCGATGTGGTCTACACCCTCGCGTCACTGCCGTCCGACGACGTGGCGACGCTGCTTTCCACGCGCGGACGCGAACTGGTCGCTAAGGCGAACGACACGTGCGGCCCCGCTCTGACGAAGGCCATCGGATCGTCGAACGTTGCCGACCTGGTGCGCGCCCCGATCTCGTCGAAGCGGTCGCTCGTCGCCGATCTCCGCAAGCAGCTCGCGCTGCCCTCCAGCGGTTTCAGCCGCCCGATCATGTTGAGCCAGAAGCTTGTCGACGACCATACGGACGTCGGGACCAACCTCCAGTACCTGACCACCGCGCAGCTTGCGAGCAACAAGGTGGCGGCCAAGACCTATCTGACGGGCGATGCGCGCGACGCCGACCGCCAGGAGAAGTCCGCGCTCACCGATTTCCTCAAGAAGCTCTTCTAGCCCCTGCCCGGCGGCTCAGCCCGCTCAATGAGGTTGTGCCACTCAGCCTGCGAAACTCGGTGCTGTGGTCGTGCACGTCCGGTACTGCGGGTTGACCATCGGGTTCCAGGCCATCGCACCGGCCTTCTGCTTGATCGTGAGGCGGACCGGGCCGATGCCCGGGTGCACCACGGTCTCCCACTGGTAGTGGGTGGTACGAGTCGGGACGGTGACGCGCCCACTGCGACCGGTATGGAGGTTCTTCCACTTCACGGTCGTGGAGATCGTGTACTCGGTGACGTTTCCCCACTGCCCACTCGAGCGAATATCGTTGGCGCGTAGTGAGATCGCCGGCCCGGGGAGGCCATCGGACGGATACTTGATCCCGGAGTAGACATCAACGGCGACCGGGATCCGGGGCCCCGGCCATGGATCGGCGATCGAGCATCGGACGGTCTTCACATAGTGTTCGCCCACCCACGGAGCCGCCGCCGCATTCGGCGCAGCGACGCCGAGTCCGACGGTCGCCAGAGCCGACGCTGCAAGCAGCCCGGCGCCTGCCCTGATCTTCGACATCTGTGTACGCCTCGTGAGCCCCAGTTCGCGCATGGCGACAGTCTGCCACCCCTTACGATGGGCTCATGGCGAATCTTCAGATTGCTCAGGACCCGGCCGCCGACGAGCTTCTGTCTACCGATGCGTTCGCTCTGCTAAGCGGGATGTTGTTGGACCAGCAGTTCCCGATGGAGCGGGCGTTCGCCGGTCCGGCGAAGATCGCCGAGCGTTTCGGCTCGCTCGACCCGGCGGCCATCGCCGCCGCCGACCCGGAGTCGTTCGCCGACCTGTGCGCCACTCCCCCGGCGATTCACCGGTACGGACGGTCGATGGCCGGCCGAATCCAAGAGCTGGCACGCATCGTCGTCGACGAGTACGAAGGCGACGCCGAGTCGATCTGGACTACCGCGAAGACTGGTCGGGAATTGTTCGACCGCATCCGCGCGCTGCCCGGTTTCGGCGAGCAGAAATCGAAGATCTTCACCGCGCTCCTCGCCAAACAGCTCGACGTGAAACCGGCGGGGTGGACGACGGTGACCGGCGACTACGGGAAGAAGGGCTTTCGTTCGGTCGCAGACGTCGTGGACGGCGATTCGCTGATCAAGGTCCGCGAGTTCAAGAAGGCAGCGAAAGCTGCTGCGAAGAAGTGATAAGTTTCTGCAACCGCCGGGTACACTTTCGCGCATGAGCAAGTCCCCCATCGACGCGCGCGGGCTCGTCAGCCTGCCGTTCCGCGTCGGCTTTGCGACGACCGGAGTATTGCTCGGCACCGTCGAATCGGTCGTCAACGTCGCACGATTGACAGCGGGAAGCATCGAGACCGAAGTGAACGAGGTCCTCGGAGTCAGCTCGGAAGCGAACACGACGTCGGTCCGGGCACCGCTGGCGATCCTGAGTCAAGTCGCCGACCTCCTGGGCCCGGATCGGCCGTTCGGCCGTCTCCTGGCAAACGGTGGCCCACTGGACCGACTGGTCCAACCAGGCGGCGTGATCGACCGCCTCACCGCACCGAACGGCCTACTCGAGAAGCTGACGGAGAACGGCGGCATCCTCGACCAGATGACGGACGAGAAGGGCATATTGATGCGCCTGGCCGCCAAGGACGGCCCCATCGACCGCCTGACACGTGACGGTGGCGTCGTCGACCAGTTCACCGAGAACGAAGGCGTCCTCGAGCGGCTCACCGCCGACGGCGGATTCCTGGATCTGATGACCGACGAGCACGGCATCCTGATGCGCCTCGCCGCGAAAGACGGCCCCCTCGACCGCCTGACCCGCGAGGGCGGCGTCGTCGACCAGTTCACCGAGAACGAAGGCATCCTTGAGCGACTGACCTCCGAGGGCGGCATCGTCGACAAACTGACCGCGCCGGACGGGGTCCTGGAGAAGCTCGCCAAACAGGACGGTCTGCTCGACCGCGCGGCCAGCGACGACGGGCTACTGGACCAACTGCTCGGCGAGGGCGGCGCACTCGATCGACTCATCGAGGAGAACGGCCCGCTCGACAAGTTCACCGAGTTGTCGGAGACGCTCGCATCGCTGCCGCCGAATCTCGCGGCGATGCAGGAGACCGTCGATCGCCTCAACGACATCGTCGAACTCCTCAACGCGTCGGTCGCCCCTATCGGCGGACTCGCCGAACGCCTCCCCAAGCGCCTCACACGCGGCAACGGCGGCGGCCGCGGATCGTACGACCAGCCGCTCCCCCCGCTGGGCTGAGCTGCACGGATTGCCGAACTGCACCGCGCGGGATCGCGTGTCTGATACCACCGAAGTGCCAGGAGAATCTCCTGGCGCACAGACACGATCGAGAGGCAGTCGACATGAGTAGGCTTTCCGGCCGAGTGGCTTTGGTGACCGGGGTGGCGCGGGGACAGGGACGGGCCCACGCCGTACGGCTGGCGCGCGAGGGCGCCCACATCGCGGGCTTGGACATCGCCGGTCCGATCGACGGAATACCGTACGAGCACGCAACTCCCGAGGATCTGGAAACGACTGCCCGATTGGTCGAGTCACAGGGCCGGGAGTCGATGCTGCGTCAAGGCGACGTGCGGGACCTCGACGCATTGACCGAGCTGGCGAACGATACCGTCGAGCGATGGGGACGCCTGGACGTGGTGGTCGCCAACGCAGGCATCTGCATCCCGGCCGCCTGGGCCGAGGCGACGCCGAAGGTCTTCCAGGACACTCTCGACATCAACGTGACCGGAACGTGGAATACGGTGATGGCGGCGGCTCCGCATCTCATCGCCACAGGCCGCGGATCGATCATTCTCATCAGCTCGTACGCAGGCAAGAAGATGCAGCCCTTCATGGTGCACTACACGACGAGCAAGCATGCGATCACCGGGATGACCCGAGCATTCGCCGCGGAACTCGGTGCTCACAACATCCGGGTCAACAGCGTGCACCCCGGCGCTGTGGACTCCCCGATGGGCTCAGGTCAGATGCAGTCGCGTATCGCCGAGACGAATGAAACCAACCAACGTCTCGCCCCGATGGGCACACCGTTCCTCAACGAGTACGCCGCGTCCACCGATCAGATCGCCGACGCCGTCGCCTTTCTGGCATCCGACGACGCGTCGTTCATCACCGCCGAACACCTGTCCGTCGACGGCGGCGCTCAGTACTTCTGAGCAGAGTTCACTTCTGAGCAGAGTTCAGGGCGTTCACAAGCACTGACAAGTAGTCGTCGACATCGGACGCGATCGGTCCGCCTGCGCATACCGAGATCGTGACGGCGTCGCCTATCCCGTGGACGCCGTGCGTCAACGAGTGCATCCGGGAGAGCGCTGGGAATCCAGCCGTCAACAACACGCGTCCTCCTGCCAGCGACAGGTCGGCCGCACCCCGATTCACCGACGACACGACGGTCCATCCGGAGACGGTCGCGGGCGGTGGAGCGTCGGCGCCGAGACGAACGGCGGCCGACGCGAGCGCCGCAGGTGCCGACGCCGCTGCTCGCCTCGCAGCGAGCCGACCGGGAGAATGGGCCCGACGGCGCGCGGCCGAGAGATCGTCGGCGATCAGACCGGCTCGCCGGGCCCGGTCGGCGACATCCGCGTGGAGCCCGATCCCCGCCGTTTGAAAACGATTGCGCGGCAGCACCTCCGCAGAAGGATCATCGTCGAAGGCAAGAGTCAGCTCGGCGCACGCATCGCCCGGACGGGCTGCGAGGTAGTCCGGAAGCACCTCGGCGAGGATGGCGAGAACGCCCGCGGTCACCGATCGCCCGCCGACCTTCACCGTCGCTGCGGGCACGGTGAGAGTTCTGAGCTCTCGGATGGGGCCGGGCGTAGCGTTGGCTCGCGTCGGGCTAACCGAGACCGGGGCGGGTTCCGTTTCGGCCCTCGACCACGCTATGAGTCCGCGCGCCGTCGCGCGAGCCAGATGCGGACCGATCATCGCCCCGCCGCGCAACGCCGCGATCCGGTCGTCGGCGGCGGCGACCGGCCCGTCGCGCGCTGGTTCGGGCGGCGCGCCGCCGAACAGCGCGCGGGCGATCGACGACACCCGTCTGCCGTCCCCGAGCGCGTGGGAGACCTGAAAGACGGCGACCCGGGCCCCACCGCCGGCACCGTGTACCCCGGCTACTCGATCGAAGACGTGAACACGCCACAGGGATCCGTGGTCGTGCAGTCGGGACATACCGGCGACCTCGGCCAGCACGCCGCTCCATTCGTACGGTCCGGCGCGGACGACGACCGCATCGTCGCGGACCGGCGCGGGTACCCAGCGTGGATAATCGAGGTCGCCCGGGACCGACTCGACGACCAGGTGCAGGTCGGCCAGCGCCGCCGCGCGACGTCGTACCTCACCGACCAGATCCGGCGCCGTCCGCCGCGACGACGTCGGTGCGTCGAATGCGAAGAGCACGAACTGGTCGTTGCCTGCGATCCGAGACGCCCAGTACATAGCCGCGTCAGCGTAGGCCAGCGCGCGCATACCCCTCCTTCGAGGTCGTCGATCTCGACCGGCTCCGCCCTGTCGGGCCGACCGGCGTGACGCTCGATGCAGCGGTGGATGAATAATGCCATTCATGGATGACAACATCGTCGCCGCCGGTGACATCGATCCGGCCACACCGATCATCGTAGGCGTCGGACAGGCGTCCGAACGTCTCGACGACCCCGACTATCACAGGCTCGGCGAGGCCGACCTCGCGGCGAGCTCCGTCCGTGCGGCCTTCGCCGACACCGGCGTCGATCCGGCGACGCTCGCCACGGTGATCGACGTGGCGGTCGCGGTCAGATCATTCGAGAAGTCGAGCCCGGCGTCGTCGTCGCCGCTCGGCCGCCCCGACAACATGCCTCGCGCCGTCGCCCAGCGGACCGGCATGGCGCCGCGCCGAGCCGTCGAAGAGGTGACCGGCGGTCAGAGCCCGCAGCACCTGGTGACCGAGTTCGGCACCGAGATCGCGAGCGGGCGCACCGACGCTGTCGTACTCTTCGGCGCCGAAGTGATGTCGACCGTCCGCGCCGCGTTGAAGTCCGATGACCGGCCGGACTACTCCGAAGAGATCGGCGGTCAACTGGAGGACCGTGGGTTCGGTATCGCGGGACTCACCTCGGCCGACGAGGTCCGGCACGGTGTCATGGCCCCGATCACGCAGTACTCGCTTCTCGAGAACGCGCGTCGCCACCGCCTCGGCCGATCGCGCGCCGAGTACGCGGCCCAGATGGGCGCGCTATTCGCTCCCATGTCACAGATCGCGTCGAAGAATCCGCATTCGTCGACCTCTCGCGCGTACTCGTCGGCCGACCTCGCCGTGCCGAGCGAGGACAACCGCCGCGTCTGCGTTCCCTACACGCGGCGTCTGATCTCCCGCGACCAGGTGAACCAGGCCGCAGCCGTCGTGATGATGTCCGTAGGGGCGGCTCAACGCGCAGGCATCGACCCGTCACGGTGGGTCTTCGTCCACGGACACGCCGATCTGCGCGAGCCACCGATGATGCGACGGCCCGACCTGTCGCGGGCGCCCTCGGCGGTCGCCGCCGTCCACACCGCGCTCGAGATGGCCGGGATCGGCATGGGCGATGTCGCAGTACTCGACCTGTACAGCTGTTTCCCGATCGCCGTGTCGAATGTGGCCGACGCCTTCGGCCTCGAACCGGACGACCCGCGCGGATTGACCGCGACCGGAGGGCTCCCCTACTTCGGCGGACCGGGCAACAACTATTCGATGCACGGCATCGCCGAGATCGTCGGGAGCGCCCGGCGATCGCCGGGATCGTTCGGCCTGGTCGGCGCGAACGGCGGGATCCTCAGCAAGTACTCGGTCGGCGTCTACTCGACGACCCCGACTCCGTGGCGGGCGTCGACGTCCGACGCCGTGCAACACGAACTCGACGCCGCGCCCCTGGTTCCGCTGACGCGGTACGCCGACGGCCGCGCTGTCATCGAATCGTTTACCGTGCTCAACCCCGACCGCGACGATCGAGCCGGCAGCGTGATCGGGCGTCTGTACGACGGCACGCGGTTCATTGCCACCGCAGAGGGCAGCGACCTCCTCGATCTACTCTGCGGGAACGAGGATCCCGTCGGGCGTACCGTGTACGCACGCTCGTCGGCCGACCGGAACGTGGTCGCGACGACTCGTGCCGCACTCGACCGAAGGCATCCGCGTCCGAACCCTGGCTTCGCCGACGAGTACGAGCACCTGATCGTTGAGCGAGACGGTCACGTGCTCGAGGTCACGATCAACCGTCCCGAATCGCGCAATGCGATCAGTCCGCAGACCAACGCCGAACTCGACGCCGTGTTCGACGCCTACTTCGCCGATCCCGACCTGTGGGTGGCGATCCTGACCGGTGCAGGCGAGAAGGCGTTCTCGTCGGGAAACGACCTCGCCGCCAGCGCAGGCGGCGGCGGACTGTCGATGCCGGAGAACGGCTTCGCCGGACTCACCGCGCGCCGTCGTTTGCCGAAGCCGGTGATCGCAGCGGTCAACGGTTTCGCGCTGGGCGGCGGCCTGGAGATCGCCTTGGCGTGCCACGTGATCGTGGCCGATGAGTCGGCGACTTTCGGGCTTCCCGAGGTCAAGGTCGGGCTCGTCGCGGCGGCGGGCGGACTTGTCCGGCTCCCACGGATGCTGCCGCCCGCCCTGGCCCGGGACATGATCCTGACCGGTCGGCGCCTGGATGCGAACGAGGCGCGCTCGCACGGACTCGTCTCGCGAGTGTCCGCTCCCGGCGAGGTGATGGAAGCCGCGCGCGGAGTCGCCCGGGAGATCCTGGCCGCATCACCCGCCGCGGTCCGTGCGTCGATCTCGACGATGGCCTCGACCGACGCGACGGCCGATACGGTGACCGCGGTGCGCGACAGCCTCACGGTGCTCGACGAGATCCTGGTCAGCCAGGACACGGCGGAGGGAATCATGGCCTTCGTACAGAAGCGGCCACCGAGATGGACAGGCCGCTGACACCCTCGTATCTAAACTTGGACGTCCAAGCTATTGATTTAGTTGGACTTCCAAGTTTATTCTTGCGGTATGCCCTATCCCGTTCTGAACGACGACGACCTGCTCGTCGTCGAGACCGCACGCGACTTCGCCCGCAAACGGTTGGCTCCTCATTCCCTCGAATGGGACCGAACCCAGTACTTCCCCGTCGAGGAGATGACCGAGGCCGCCTCGCTCGGAATGGCTGCCATTTACACCAGCGACGACGTGGGCGGTTCCGGTCTGCGCCGCCTCGACGGCGTCCGCATCTTCGAGGAGCTCGCCAAAGCCGATCCGGTGACCGCGGCGTTCCTGTCGATCCACAACATGTGCACGTGGATGGTCGATACGTACGGCACCGACGACCAGCGCAGCACCTGGGTGCCGCGCATGGCGTCGATGGAGGCAGTTGCCAGCTATTGCCTCACTGAGCCGGGCGCCGGGTCGGACGCGGCTGCCCTCTCGACCGCGGCACGACGCGACGGCGACGAGTTCGTCCTGCGCGGCAGCAAGCAATTCATCTCGGGCGGCGGCGTCAGCGACGTCTACATCGTGATGGCTCGGACCGGTGACGCCGGCGCCCGCGGAATCTCGACGTTCATCGTCGAGAAGGGAACATCCGGACTGTCGTTCGGGCCCGCCGAAGCGAAGATGGGCTGGCACAACCAGCCGACCGCACAGGTGATCTTCGACGACGTCCGTGTACCCGCTGATGCGATGCTCGGCGGCCCCGACGGGGAGGGCATCGGCTTCTCGATCGCCATGAACGGACTCAACGGCGGCCGCCTGAACATCGCCGCCTGCTCGCTGGGCGGCGCACAGGCGGCCTACGACATGGCTCTCGCCTATACGGCGGACCGCGAGGCATTCGGCGCACCGCTGATCACCGAGCCGACGATCCAAGCGACCATCGCCGACATGGCGATGAACCTCGAGGCGTCGCGCCTGATGCTCTGGCGCGCAGCACAAGCACTCGACGCGGGCGACTCCGACAAGGTGCAGCTGTGCGCGATGGCAAAGCGGTTCGTCACCGAAACGTGCTACACCGTCGCCGATCAGGCTCTGCAACTGCACGGCGGGTACGGGTACCTCCACGAGACCGGGGTGGAGAAGATCGTCCGCGATCTGCGCGTGAACCGCATTCTGGAAGGAACCAACGAGATCATGCGGATGGTGATCGGCCGTGCCGAAGCCGCCCGTGTCAGCAACGAAAGGAAATCGCGATGAGGATCGCATTCGTCGGACTCGGCAATATGGGCGGACCCATGGCCGCCAACCTGATCTCCGCCGGCCACGAGGTGGTCGGCTTCGACCTGTCGGCCGACGCCGTGTCCGCTGCCGCCACCCACGGCGTGAGCGCCGTCGACTCCGCCGAGGAGGCCGTCGTCGGCGCGGACGCAGTGATCACGATGCTGCCGAGCGGCGCAATCGTGAAGTCGGTCTACGCCTCGGTCCTCGAGCGCGCGACGAAGGGCTCGCTGTTCATCGACTCGTCGACCATCTCGGTCGACGACGCGCGCGAGGTGAACGCGCAGGCCGTCGCGGCGGGGATGCTGCAGGTGGACGCTCCGGTGTCCGGCGGAGTGAAGGGCGCGACGGCGGGCACGCTGGCCTTCATGGTCGGCGGCGACGACGCGTCGGTCGCCGCCGCGCACCCCGTCCTCGACCCGATGGCCGGAAAGATCGTGCCGTGCGGCGGCACCGGCAACGGCCAGGCAGCGAAGCTGTGCAACAACATGATTCTGGCCGTCCAGCAGATCGCCGTTGGCGAGGCATTCGTACTGGCGGACAAGCTCGGCCTGACCGATCAGGCACTGTACGACGTGGTGACCGGCGCGACCGGCAACTGCTGGGCGTTGCACACCAACTGTCCGGTCCCGGGCCCCGTTCCGACCGCACCGTCGGAGAACGACTTCAAGCCGGGGTTCGCCACTGCGTTGATGAACAAGGACCTCGGCCTCGCGATGGACGCGGTGTCGACGGCCGGTTCGTCCGCGCCGCTCGGCACTCACGCCGCCGAGCTGTACTCCGCGTTCGCCACAGAGCACGGACACCTCGACTTCAGTGCCATAATCGACACCTTGAAGTAGATCGACGGCCCCAGAACGTCGATCTACGAGCAGATCTTGTGAAGGAGTTGGCCCGTGCGTGACGAGAACGATCCGATCGCGCGGGCCCGCACCAATTGGGAGGACGCCGGGTGGGGCGGTGCCGTCGCGGACGGCATGGAGGCGGTCACCTCGGTGATGCGCGCCCACCAGATAATGCTCGCGCGCGTGGAGAACGAGCTCAAACCGTTCGGCTTGACCTTCGCACGTTTCGAATTGCTCCGCCTCCTCGCGTTCAGCAGTTCCGGCGCGTTGCCGATCTCGAAGACCAGCGACCTTCTCCAGGTCCACGTATCGTCGGCCACCAGCGCCGTAGCGCGACTCGTCGAGGCAGGCCTCGTGCGACGCCGCCCCCATCCGACCGACGGCCGGACCACTCTGGTCGCGATCACCGGGTCCGGCAACGAGGTCGTGGAGAAAGCGACCATCGCGTTGAACGTCGTGTTCGCCGATCTCGGACTCCCGGCCGATCAGTCGCGCGCACTGGTCGACGCGATACGCACACTACGACAGGCCAACGGCGACTTCTAGTGTCATGTCGGCCCTGCACATCGGCCCGACGTGAACCTAGCCCTGCCGTGTCCTGCGAATACCGGTACCGTGGAGCATGCCGCCCATACGGACGGCCCGGATCCGATTCGCACGATCCGGTCGTATTCGATTCGACGGAGGGGTACTTACATGGGAATCGCAGACGACGCTCAGAACAAGGCCGACGACCTCAAGGGTCGCGCCAAAGAGGCTGCAGGCGCGGCGACCGACAACGACGACCTCAAGCAGGAGGGTCAGGCCGACCAGGGCCTCGCGGGCGCCCGCGAGAAGGTCACCGAGGCAGCCGACAAGGCCAAGGACGGCATCAACTCCCTCAAAGACAAGCTGACGGGTCGCTGAACGAACCCGAGTGAAGGGCCGGAACCACATCGTGGTTACGGCCCTTTCGTCTGCGGTCAGGAGACCAACTTCAAGCCGATCACCCCGCCGACGATCATGAGGATGCACACGATCTTGAGGACGCTCGCGGCCTCCGCCCCCGTCGCCATCGCGTATACGACCGTCGCGGTGGCTCCGATGCCGACCCACACCGCATAGGCGGTGCCTGTCGGCAGATCGCGCATCGCGTAGGCGAGGCCACCCATACTGACGACGAGCGCGACGAAGAACACGATGGTCGGCGAGAGGCGGTGCAGGCCTTCGGACCTGCCGAGGGCCGTCGCCCACACCGCTTCGAAGAGACCCGAGATCACTAGAACGATCCATGCCATGACGATTCCCGTCTCCACCGTCTTGTCGCTGACCGGGTACGGCGGGCTCGTCCGGGGCCGCAGAAGCGACCACGAGGATGACGATACCCAGCATCAGGCGCTGGGTCGATGGCGAGGAATGGTGGATTCGGTCACCATGGAGCCACCGACGAAAGGCGATGATCATGACCGGCCCAGATAACAGCTCCGGCCCCGGTGGACGCGGACGATCCGGTCCCGACGACATGGACTGGTTCACGCGTGAGGCGAGTGACGGACTGCGCCGCGTGGTCGGGCAGTTCGTCGAGAGCCAGTTGCGGGACAAGCCGATTCGGGACAGGGGTCCCGCCCGCGAAGAACCTGTGGCTCCCGTGGACGTCGCGATCGACGGTGTGTGGGCGGTCGTCGTCGACGACGGCACCGTCCGCGTCGACCGTGTGTTCGCGAATGAACTCGATGCGCTCCGCGCCAACAAGGACAACGTCGACCCGCAACGGACCGTGCGGTTCCTGCCGTTCGGCGCGGCGATCGACTGACTCTGGCGTCTCACCCCTTGAACACGGTCACCCCCGGTCCTACTGTCGACGTATGAGCGCTCTGACGACATTGGCCCGCGACCCCCGCGTCTACCAGGCAGCCGCCGCAGGCCAAATCGCCGACGCCGCCGCCTGCATCGGCCCCATCCCCTACATCGCGCGCTGTCTCGACTCGGTTGAGTACCCGGCCGAGCACCGCTGGATCTTCCCGGTGGTCAAGACCGTGTCGGCTCTCGGTCTGGCCGCCGCACCCCGATATCCGGGGCTCGCGCGACTGACCGCGGCCGGTTTGACGTTCTACTTCGTCCTGGCCGTCGGCTCACACCTTCGCGTCCGCGACATCGGCGTGAACTGCGCAGCCGCGACGTCGATGCTCGCCTTCTATTCGACTCTCACCGTGGCCGGGCCGCCGGACGTGGAGTCAGCCTCGACTGCCCCGCCTCAAACCAGGCCCGCCTGAACCGCGACGACGGCGGCCTGGACTCGCGACGGCGCATCCAGTTTCATCAGGACACGTGAGACGTGCGTCTTGACCGTCGACTCCCCTATCCCGAGGCGACGCGCGATCTGGGCATTGGACAGTCCGCCGCCCACACCGGCGAGGACCTCGCGCTCACGATCGGTGAGCTCGGACAGATCTGCGGTGACCGCAGCGGGTCGTCCCCGCATCGCGTTGACGACCACGCGGGTCACCTCGGCGTCGAGGACGGCGTCGCCTGCCGCGACCCGCACCGTCCCGTCCACGAGCTCGGCGCCCGACGCCGTCTTCAGCAGGAAGCCGGACGCGCCCGCGGCGAGGGCCCCGAGCACGTAATCGTCGAGTCCGAACGTCGTCAGCACCAAGACGCGGACGTCGGTCGCCGCCCGGATGGCCTCCGTCGCCGCGATACCGTCCATCGCAGGCATGCGCACGTCCATCAGCACGACGTCCGGCCGCAACCGGGTCGCGGCGCCCACCGCGGCCTCACCGTCGGACGCCTCACCGATCACCGTGATCCGGCCCGACGCCTCCAACACCATGCGGAGTCCCTCGCGGACCGCTGAATGGTCGTCGGCGAGGACCACACGTACTCGTCGTTCGTCAGCCATGCGGCACCTCCGCGATCACGACCCACTCCCTCCCGTCGGGCCCCACATCGGCACGACCGCCGATGCTCTCGGCCCGCACCCGCATGTTCGCGACGCCCCGGCCGGCCACTGAAGGCTGCGAGGACATCTGGTTTCGGACGGTCAACCGCGCCGTCTCACCGAACGTCTCGACGACGACGCTCACCTCGTGTCCGGGCGCGTGCTTCGTCGCGTTCGCAAGCGCTTCCCCGGCGATCCGCGTGAAGACCGCTTCCACCGTGCGCGGCAGTCCGTCCGCGGCGCCGATCGCCGTGACCGTCGATCCGACGGCGTCGGCGGCTGCGATCAGCGGCTCGAGCGAGGTCCATCGGGCGGTGGTCTTCTCGTCGCCGTCGGCGGCGAGGACATCGATCATCGTCCGCAACTCCCGGAGCGCGGCGAGACTGTTCCCGCGTATCGAGTCCACGATCTGCGCCGGGTCGTCCGCGTCGCGGGCCGCCTCGGACAGGATCGCGATTGCTGAGACGTGCCCAGCGACCGTATCGTGCAGCTCGCGCGAGAGGCTGCGCCTCTCATCTGCCAGGGCCTCGGTCCGCTCGGCGTGCGCGCGTGAGACCGCGGCTGTCTTCTCGGCCTCGGATGCTCGCCTGGCCGCAGTCACCGCCTGCGCGTACGTGATCGGCGAGATGAGAAAGGCGATACCGATCAGGCCCGCGAGGACGCCGATCTGCACACCGCCCGCGACCGCTCCGACCACCGCGAGCCCCAGAGTGAACACCGCGCACACTGCGACCACGAAGTGCCGCATCGTCCGCGGGCCCCTCACCGCACACAGGAACACGATGTCCGACATGGCGATCCACAACGGCAGAGACGGTCCCCACACGGCGTCGATAGCCAGCAGCGCACAGATCGCCCCGAACGCGAGAGCCGGGCGAGCACGAGCCGTGAGTTGGATCCCGAACGCGGCCGCGAGCAACAGCAACTTCACATACCAGGGGTAAACGTCGTGGTCGGAGAAGAAGGTGAATGCGCCGCACACCCACAGTAGGAGTCCGACGGCCAACGTGCCGACGGCAAAGAAGTTCGCCGACCGCGACACGTCGGATTCGCTCATCGGAGAATCGCCCAACAGAGACTTCATCGTGCGTCCACTACAACACATGCCCGCCCCGGCCGGGTCCTCCGAAAGTCGGACCCCGGGTTCGCCTCTCGGTGGACGCACACGACGCGGTCGTCGCCGACGATTAGGACATGAACGAACTCCCCGACCCCGTACTCCTCACGATCGTCGCCTGCGAGATCGGCTTCTGGGTGTTCGTCCTCGGCGGGCTGGCCCTGCGGTACATCGCGCGGATGCCGCGGTCCTCGATGATCGTCCTCACGTGCGTCCCGCTCATCGACCTGGTCCTGCTCGTCGCGGTGGGGATCGACCTGTCGCAGGGTGGTGAGGTCGAGTTCGCGCACCGATTGGCGCCGATCTACCTCGGCTGCACCATCATGTTCGGGCACCGGATGATCGCGTGGGCAGACGCACGGTTCGCGCACCGATTCGCGAACGGTCCGAAGCCGCACAAGATCCCAGCGTCCGGCCCCGAACGACGACACTACGAGTGGGCCGATTTCGGACGATGGCTCGGCGCCGTCGCGATCGCCGTCGCGATCACCGGCCTCCTCGGCATCACCGTGGCAGACTCCGCGCAGCGCGACGCCATGTTCGCCGGGCTCGGAGTCCTCGGGACGATCACGGTGATCTGGTTGCTGACCGGCCCCATCTGGTATTCGTTCAGTCGCGATTGAGCCCGGCGAGTGCCCGAACCGAGCCGGCGCCGCTCGTGGCCCGAGGCGCGAGGCCGCCCCGGGGCGGGAGGGTGGTTCAGTCGGCGAACGGCGCCAACCGAGTCGGCTTCTCGATCACCGAGTAGTGGGAGGCGTCGCCGGTCAGGACCTCACCGGTGCGCCCCTGCGCATTCACCGGGACGTCGCCTGCAAGCGTGATGCGATGCAGCTTGCGGTTCTGCGCTCCGAAGTCGGCGACGCCGTAGTGCTGGGTTGCCCGGTTGTCCCAGATCGCCACGTCACCGAGGCTCCAGTTCCATCGGAACGTGTTGTCCAGTTTGATAATCCGGTTCTGCAGAAGCTGGTAGACGGCACTGAACTCTGCGGGCTTGAGCCCGATGAACTCCTTCACGAAGTGACCGAGGAGCAGGGTCTTCTCACCGGTCTCCGGGTGGACTCGGACCACTGGGTGAATGGTCTGGTACTCCTTGCTCGTGAACTCCTCGTAGTGGACGACGCGTCGCTCGACATCGGTGTCGTCAATGTCGACGTCGTTGGTCACGTAGTCGTAGAAGTTGGTGTGTTTGGCCCACAACCCGTCCACGAACGCCTTCAAGCTGTCGGGCAGTTGGTTGTATGCGGCGGTCGTCGACGCCCAGGTGGTGGCTCCGCCCCACGTCGGCAGATTCACGGCCCGCAGGATCGACGCCTTGGGAATCCGGTCGACGAACGATACATCGGTGTGCCAGCTGTTCGCGGCGCCCTCGATGGTCAGCAACTGATCGCCCCGCGAGGTCACGGTGGGGTGTGGAAGCGTCGGGTCGCCCAGCAACTGTGCGAATGCGTACTGACTGTCGTCGTCGAGGTGGTTCTGGCCGGTGAAGACGATCGCCTTGTTGACGGCGAGCGCGAGCCGGATGGCTTCGATCTTCTCGGCGGGTACGTCGCCGCCGAGTGTGACTCCACCGATGCGGGCGCCGATGTGTTCGCCGAGTTTATCGACGGTGATCCCGGCGTCGGCATAGATCGATTGAATTGCGAGATCGCGGTCGGTGGACGTGGATACGGTCGCGGTCATTTCAGATGCCTTTCAGAGAGTTACATCGGGACGATAAACCGAATCAAAGTGCGATCCGATGAAGGGGTGTATAGCTCACAGAATCGCGAAAGGGAGCCATCGCCTGACATTTCCTGTTCGAGATTCACCGATGAATGGACCGGTTTACCGATTCGGTGAATTCAGTGAATCACGCACCGATATAGATCGGCTAGTAATAGATTCATCGTGAATCGAAGTGGCGATCGGTCAGTCGGCCACGTCCTCAGCGAGCTGGTCGATCCACGTCCGTACCGCTGCGGGAACCTTGATCTCCCCGGGACGATACGCGACGGCGACCAGGCTCGACGGTGCGCGGAACACCCCTCGTCTCCCGCGCAGATCTGGGTCGACCGGTCCCCGCGCATCGAGTCCGATCGAGATGCCGGTCCACGGCGCCATGCCGACCAGCTGCACCGCGCGCGGAAGCTCCGCCACGACTGTCCCCTCATCTGCCTCGCCCTCACCCGTCGCGGTCACCACGAAGTTCCACCGCACGTCCGCCGTAGCCTCGGCGCGGACGACGATGGTCCCGGTTCCCGGCGGAAGGGTCCCGGACACCCGACTGATCCGGCCGTACGAGTTGAAGACGAACGTCAGCACTCCGTCTTCGACGGCGAGTAGATACCCGCCCTGCAGGTCGCCGTGTGCGACCAGGACGCCCTCGTCCTCGCGCGACCAGCCGTCGAGTTCGACGATCACCTCGAAGTCCCGGTAGGCGATGAGCCTGCTCGAGCGATAGCGTTCGAGCGTCGGCGCGCCGGCCAGGATCCGGACCGGCGACTCGAAGCGCTCGCGTTCGGCAGGCCGCCTGCGTTGGGCATCGCCCGGTGCGTCGAACAGCGGAAAGACGGTGTTGCGCCAGGCCGCCTCGTCCCACGCCGCCGCGAGTTCGGCGACGACGTCCGGGTTCTCGGCCGCGAGGTCGTGAGTCTCGGCCGGGTCGGTCCGCATGTCGTAGAGCTCCCATGCCGGCTGATCGACGTGCGCCGGATCGCCGTCGTGCAGCGACAACAACTTCCATCCGTCACGGTAGAAGCCGCGATGGCCACCGAACTCCGCGTACTGCTCGGTGTGCGGCGACGCCGCGGTGCTGTCGCGGAAGACGTCGACGACGCTGACACCGTCGCGGTCGGCGGCAGGCAGCCCGTGACGAGTGCTCGGTGTCTGGATCCCGGCGAGGTCGAGGAGCGTCGGTGCGAGATCGGTGACGTACGAGAACTGCCTGCGCACACCGTTGTCACCGGCATCACGCGCCAGCCCGCCCGGCCATGAGAGGAGGAACGGGACGCGGACTCCGCCCGCGAACGTCTGACCTTTGTAGAAGCGGAATGGAGTGTTCGAAGCCTGACCCCAACCGCGCGGATAATGGACGCCCAACTGCGGCGAACCGATCAGCGACTCGTCGTGGGGGACGTCGCGCTCCCAGTCCGGCGGCACGGGACCATGCACGAATTGGCTGAAGTACGACCGGGTCCCGACCGGCCCGCCCTCTGCGGTTCCACCGTTGTCGGAGGTGAACACGACGATGGTGTCGTCGAGTTCCTCCAGGTCCTCCAGCAGATCGAGAAGCCGTCCGACGCTCTGGTCGACGCTGTCGACGAGCGCCGCGTACACCTCCTGGTACCGCTGAAAGCGTTCCTTCTCCTCGCCCGACAGGGTGTCCCACAAGGGGGCGTCGTAGCCGGGCTCGGTGTTGCGTTCGGCGATCGGCGTCCCTGCATCGAACAGGCCCGACGCGACCTGCTCGGCGAACCTGCGTCGTCGGACCTCGTCCCACCCCTGCGCGTAGCGGCCACGATGTCTGGCGAGATCCTCCGCCTTGACCTGATGTGGCCCGTGCATCGCGATGTGAGCGAAGTACAGGAAGAAGGGTTTATCGGCGTCGTGGGCGCGTAGGGCCTTGACCTGTGCGATCGCGCGATCGGTCAGGTCGTCGGTCACGTAGTACCCTTCCGGGTACTCGTCGATGTCGACGACCGAGTTGTCGGCGATCAGTTGATTCGGGTGGAAGAACGAGTTGAGGCCCTCCAACGACCCGTAATAGCTGTCGAAACCGCGCTGCAACGGCCACGATCGCCGGGATCGGCCGGGGCTCATGTCCGCGTCGCGCACGAGATGCCACTTGCCGACCGCAAACGTCGCGTAGCCCGACTCGCGCAGGATCTCCGGAAGGGTCAACACATCGTCGGCCAACTCCAGCCGCAGACCGGGAAAGCCGGGATCCGAGTTGGCCACGCTGCCGTACCCGGCGCGATGCGGGTTGACTCCGGTGAGCAGGGCGGCGCGGGCAGGTGAGCAGACCGGAGTCGTGTGGTAGTTGCTCAATCGGTATCCGGTGTCCGCGATACGATCGATGTTCGGCGTGGGAATCTCCGATCCGAACGGGCCGATATCGGAGTACCCCATGTCGTCGATGAGGACGACGACGATGTTCGGCGACCGCCGTGGGGGCCCTTGTTCATCGGGCCACCACGGCGTGGACTGCGAACTGGTCCGCCCGACGGTTCCACCGAATTCTTCGTATCCGCGGGCGTATTCGGGAATGTGCTGACTCATGGTCAGAGAGTGCGCTTCGTGAAGCATTAGGGGCAAAGATTTAATTCGCGGTGAGCGCAAGTGATTACAAATACTGGTGGGTGACGAATCATTCGATGCCAGTCGTTCACACCCGGCGAACGACTGAATTCGAGAAAGCAGCCCTCTACTCATGTCCCGACATCCACGCCTGCGATCCGTATGCGCCCTCGTTCTGACTGTGGCGACCGTCGTCGGACTGACCGCGTGCCGCAGTGCCGTCGACGCTCAGCAGGCTTCGAGCACAGCGACCGGACCGGTCCGCAACGGCGGCGAGCTCCGCGTCGGCGTACTCGGCGACATCTCTCCGAGCAAGTTCCTACAGATCGGCACCGGCGGCCCGAACGGCCACGTGGTGGCCAACGTGTTCGACACTCTCGTCACGTACCCGCCCGAATCGTCGAAGCCGCGGCCGTCGCTGGCCACGTCGTGGACGACGGCGCCCGACGGGCGCTCGCTCACCCTCGACCTGCGCGAGGGCGTCACCTGTCACAACGGCAAGCCGTTCACCTCGCAGGACGTGAAGGAATCGATCCTCGCCTATCTCGGCGGTCCGTGGACCCCCCAGTTCAAACGGACCGCGGCGGCGATCACCGGGTACGACGTGTCCGACCCACACCGTGTGACGTTGCGATTCGCACATCCACTGAGCAATATCTTCGATCTTCTCGACTCCGCGCCGATCATCGACGGCGACACCCTCGACGAGTTGAAAGCCGGTAGGACGTTCAACGGGACCGGCCCGTTCCGGTTCGCCTCATGGACACCGAACTCGACGGTCCGCCTGGTCCGCAACGATCACTACTGGGCTGGCGCACCTCCACTCGACGCGGTGACCCTCGTCGAGTCCACCGACCCGAAATCGCTATACACACGCCTGCGGACCGGCCAACTCGACGTCGCCGAAGAGTTGACGCCTCAGGACCAGCAGTTGGCGACCGAGCGGTACGGATTCACCGACGTCGAGCTGACCGGAGCCGAGTCGCAGGTGTACGTCGGTGTGAACGTCGCCAATCCGGCGCTCGCCGATCCTCGGGTCCGCAGGGCGATCGCGCTCGCCGTCGACCGGGACCGCATAATCGGCGATGTGTACCGCGGCTCCGGGTACCCGGTGAATCTGCCGTGGCCGAAGACCTCGCCCGCCTACGACGAGTCGGCCAACCACACGTACCGGCGTGACGTCGAGAAAGCCAAGGCACTGCTGCGCGATGTCGGTCCGATCCCACCGATCGACCTCGACTACACCTCGACCGGAACCGCCTTCCGCGTGGTCGCCGAGATCGTGCAGTCCAATCTGCGCGACATCGGGATCACAGTGAACTTGGTGCCGAACGAGGAGACAGTCCAGGCCAAGAAGCTGATCGGCTCGCAGTTTCCCGGACTGTGGGTCCTGCAGCATGCGTTCGCTCAGTTCACGCCGTCGACACTGGCGGTCAGCGCCTACCCGTTCAACGCCGCGAAGAACTCGTCCAACTACGTGAGCGGCGAGTACGCGTCGGCGGCGCAGGCCGCGTGGACCGCGACCGATCCCACGTCACCCGAGGCGGTCGCGGCCTATCGGCGTCTCGACAAGGCGTGGCTCGACGATCTGTTCATCGTCGAGATCGGTGTCGTGCTGACGCGAATCACCGCCGCGCCCGACGTCCGAGACATCGGATGGGACCACCGCGTCCAACTCCATTTCGCCGACACCAGCCTCACCGACCCTGATCGGAGCACGTAGACATCATGACCGGCTATCTCTTGCGCAGGATCCCGACGGCGGTGATCGTCCTGCTCGCCGCATCCCTGCTCATCTTCGCCGTGCTACGGCTCATTCCAGGCGGTCCGGAGACCGCGCTCGCCGGCCCCGACGCCACCCCGGCGGATCTGGAGACGATCCGTCACGACCTCGGTCTGGATCGAGGATTCTTCGCCCAGTACTTCTCATGGCTCGCCAGTGTCCTGACCCTCAACCTCGGAACGAGTTATCAGGTGGGCGGCGACATCGTCGACCTCGTGTCGTCCGGCCTGACGAACACGCTCGTGCTGACGGTGACCGCAGGGCTCTTCGCGGTCGCGTTGGCGTTCGGGTTGGCGCTCGCCGCCACGATCCGCCCGAATCGGGTAGTGAATGCGCTTCTCACCGGCGTCAATGCGGTCGCCATCGCCCTCCCTACGTTCGTGGTCGGCACACTGTTGATCGCCGTGTTCGGCGTCGGCGGTGGCCTCCTTCCCGCAGGCGGGACTCCGCCCGACGGTCTGAGTGCGGACCTGTGGATCACCGCGCAGTACCTGGTGCTTCCGGCCCTCACACTGGGGCTCCCGGCGGGTGCGATGCTGGCGCGGTTCCTGACCGAGGCCCTACAGACCGAACTCGCACAGCCCTATGCGGTCACCGCCACGGCCACCGGCGCATCCCGTCGCGACGTCGTACTCAAACACGCGCTCCGCAACGCGCTGCCGTCGACGATCACCGCCTTCGGGCTGATCGTCGGTGCATTGCTCGGCGGAGCAGTCCTCGTCGAGGCGATCTTCGGCTGGCCGGGTCTGGGAATGCTCACCGAGGAGGGCATCTCGTCGCGCGACTACCCGCTCGTCCAGATCCTCATTCTTCTATCGGTGTCGGTGTTCGTGCTGATCCAGCTCGCCGCCGACGTCGTGCACGCCTGGCTCGACCCCCGAATCCGATTGGCAGGTTCCCGATGACCACCACAGACCTCTCGCACGACGATGTCCGCATCGACGGCATCGGCCCGGGGCTGGTACCCGAGTCGCCCGCCGACCGCGACGAGGCACGGGAGCGGACACCGCTGTACCGGAGCCTGGTCCGGGGCACCGGACTGCTCGGCACCGTCTTAGTTCTCGCCGTCGTCGCCGCCGGACTGATCGGCCCGCTGTTCACCTCATTCGGCGCCGAGCAGCAGATCGACGGTGCGTATCTCCTACCGCCGGGCGTCGATCACTGGTTCGGCACCGACGACGTGAACCGCGACGTCTTGACCCGCGTACTCGTCGGCATCCGCGTCGACCTGCTGATCGTCGCCGTGGCCGTTCCGATCGGCGCCGCGATCGGCACGCTCGTCGGTCTCGTCGCGGTCTCCGTCCGCGGACTGGACGCGCTCGCACAGCGTGTGTTCGACGTGATCCTCGCCTTCCCCGCGCTGATCCTCGGCATCGCGCTGACCGCGATCCTCGGTCCCGGCACCCTGACCGTCGGGATCATCATCGCGATCGCCGAGATCCCCGTCTTCGGCAGACTGGTCCGGACTGCGGTCCTGCGGATCCGCGAGCAGCCGTACGTCGAGGCCGCGTTGGTGAGCGGTGCGAGTACGCCGCGCATCCTGTTCAGACACGTCCTCCCCAACTCCGTCGAAGCGCTCGGTGTGCAATTCGCGCTCTCGCTCTCGCTCGGCGTGTTCATCGAAGGAGCGCTCAGCTACCTCGGTATCGGCGTCGTCCCACCGACCCCTTCGCTCGGCGGCGTCCTCGCCGCAGGAAACGGCTACCTGGAGACCAACCCGTGGTTCTCCATCGGACCGTTGATCGTCATCTCGGCCCTCGTCTTGGGTCTCTATCTGATCGCGCAGTCGATCTCGAACGACCGGAGAAGCCTGTGACACTCGCTCTCGAAGTATCCGACCTGCACGTCGGATTCGACTACCCCAGACCCGCCGTCGCAGGCATCAGCCTGTCGGTCGGACGCGGCGAGATCGTCGCACTCGTCGGCGAATCGGGTTCCGGCAAGACGATGACCGCCCGCGCCGCGATCGGCCTGCTCCCGGTGGGAGCCACCGCAACTGGTTCGGTGAAGGTCGACGGCGTCGAAGTCCTCGGCCGGTCGGAACGCGAGCTCACCGCCGTCCGCGGCGACCGGGTCGCCATGGTGTTCCAAGAACCCCAGACTGCGCTCAACCCGGTGCAGACCATCGGCTGGCAGTTGCGGCAGGCGCTCACCCGGCACCGCAGACTGTCACGCGCCGACGCTCGCCGACGTGCGATCGAGTTGCTGACTCTCGTCGAGATCCCCGATCCGCAGACACGGCTCGGCTACTACCCGCATCAGCTGTCCGGTGGTCAGAAGCAGCGCGTGGTGATCGCTCTCGCCGTCGCGAGCGACCCCGCTCTGCTACTCGCCGACGAGCCGACCACGGCGCTCGATGTGACCGTACAGCGAGAGATCCTCGAACTGCTCGTCCGGCTTCGCGACAAGACCGAGGCAGGCATCTTGCTCATCACCCACAACCTCGGTGTGGTCGCCGAGATCGCCGACCGCGTCGTCGTCGTTCAACTCGGCGAGGTGGTCGAGACCGCCGACGTGCACCAGATCTTCGCCGCCCCGAACCAGCCGTACACGCGTCAGCTGCTGGCTGCGGTTCCACGGCTGGACGTCGGGGGCACCGATACCGCCGCGGGCACCGCGCCGGATGCGCACGACGCGACTCCGGTGGTGTGCGTCGACTCGATCACCGTGACCCACCCCGGCCGATTCGGTGCGGCGGCGCATACCGCTCTGTCGGAGGTGTCACTCCAGGTGGCTCCCGGTGAAGTCCTCGGCATCGTCGGCGAGTCCGGATCCGGAAAGACCACGCTCGGCCGCACCGTCGGCGGAATCCTGCCGACCGCCGCCGGGAGAATCCTGGTGAACGGCGACGACATCGCCAGGCTGTCCGGCAAGCAACTCAAAGCGGTGCGACGGCGAATCGCGTTCGTGCCGCAGGATCCGTCCGCGTCGCTGAACCCGCGTTTCACGGTCGCCGAGTCGATCCGGGAACCATTGGAGATCCAGGGCCTGGGAAACCGACGCTGGCGCGCCCGCCGCGTCGTCCAACTGCTCTCGGAGGTCCAGTTGCCGACATCGTTCGCCTCGAGGCTGCCGCACGAGCTGTCCGGTGGGCAGCGTCAACGCGTGGCACTCGCTCGCGCATTGTCTGCGAACCCGGAACTGCTGATCGCCGACGAGCCGACCAGCGCGCTGGACGTGTCGGTGCAGGCTCGAGTCCTCGAACTGTTCGCCGAACTGCAGAACGAATTGGGGTTCGCCGCCATGTTCATCAGCCACGACCTCGCTGTGGTCCGGCAAGTGTCCGACCGGGTCGCTGTGCTGCGCTCGGGCAGGCTCGTTGAGACCGGCGTCGCCGACGCACTGTTCGCCTCGCCGAGCACCGATTACACGCGCGCCCTCGTCGACGCCGTTCCGGTCCCCGACCCGGATCGCGAACGCGCTGGACGACCGGTGCTCGCGGTCTGACCGATCCGCCTTCGAATCAGGCGCCGAGCGCCTTCAGCGCACGATCGGCATGAACGTCCATGCTGACTTCGGACGCGATCACATCGGCGATCACACCGTCGACGCCGATCGCGAACGTGGTGCGCTTGGTCGGCATGAACGAGGAAAGGAGTCCGCTGCGTCGTACGCCGTAGGCCTCGGCGACCGACCCGTCGACGTCGGCGAGAAGCGGGTAGTCGAGGGCGTGCTTCTGCGTCCAGTCCGACTGCTTGGCCACCTCGTCCCGGCTGATCCCCACACGTTGGACGCCCGCCTCGGTGAACTCGCGGGCCAGATCGCGGAAGTGGCAGGCTTCCTTGGTGCACCCGGGTGTGAACGCCGCCGGGTAGAAGAACAGTGCGACGGGACCGTCGGCGAGAAGTTCGGAGAGTCGGCGCGTGCGCCCGCTCTGGTCGGGCAGTGCGAAGTCGGGTGCGCGGTCGCCGGATCTCATAGGTCCACAGTAGTCAGACCGTTCACGATAGTCAGACGGGGCACGATAGTCACACGGGGCACGAGAGTCAGACGAGGCCCGCATCGTGCACCGCGATCGCGACCTGGACCCGGTTGGACGCACCAAGCTTCACGAAGATGTGTGAGATGTGCGCCTTCACGGTCGCGACGCTCATGTACAGCTCGCTAGCGATCTCAGCATTCGACGCCCCCTGCGCCACACAGGTCGCGACGTCACGCTCGCGGTCGGTGAGATCGGCGATCGCGCGTTCGGCCGACTGCGACCGGTCGTCGCCGTTGGAGTCGACGACCTGTTTGATCAGCGCCGCCGTCACCGACGGACTCAGGGCAGGGTGTCCGCTCAATACATTCTTGATCGCGGCCACGATGTCGGCGGGCGGCGTGTCCTTCAGCAGGAAGCCGTCGGCTCCGACGGCCAGAGCACGCACGACGTAGTCGTCGGCGTCGAACGTCGTCAGCACAATCACCGACGGTGCCTGCGCTAACGCCTTGAACGCCGCCGTCGCTGCGATCCCGTCCATCACCGGCATGCGCAGATCCATCAGGACGAGGTCGACGGGGTCGGCCGCGTGTCGTCCGAGTGCGTCGGCGCCGTGCACCGCTTCGGCGACGACCTCGAGTTCGCGGTCGCCACCGAGGAGCAGACTCAGTCCGGACCGAACGAGTGGATCGTCATCGACCAGCATTATCCGGCTCGCCGCGCCCGGCCCGTCCACGGTGTTCACGACTGCCACGGTAGCCACACCGTCAGGACGAAGGTGTCTCCGCCCGTCGTCTGGTGCTCTTGACGACCTCCGGCGAGCTCGACACGCTCGGCGAGGCCGACAAGCCCGAAGCCGGACTCCGGCGGTGAGTGATCGGCGGCGAGCGACAGCGGATTCTCCACCCGGATGTCCACACCGCGGCCGGGCGCGCCGAGCACCGACACGCGCACACGGCTGGCCGGCGCGTGTTTGCGCGCGTTGGTCAACGCCTCTTGAACGCAGCGATACACGGTCCGCCCCAGCACCGTCGGCAACACCTGCACGTCGACGTCGACGTGCACGTCGATGCGCATGCCCGTCCGACGGTTCTCCTCGATCAGCTCCCCCAGGTCGACGACGGTGGCCTGAGGCAGTTCGGGATCGGCGTCGCCCGGCCCGTCGCGCAGCACCCCGAGCACTTCGCGAAGCTCCGTCAACGCCTGGTGCGACGTCTCCTGGATAGTCTGCGCTGTCTGCTTCGTCTCTGCAGGTGATAGATCGTCCCGGAACGCGAGTGCCCCCGCATACATGCTGACCGCCGAGATTCGGTGCGCGAGAACATCATGCATCTCGCGGGCGATGCGGGCGCGCTCCGCACTCTGCGCTTCGCGGACGCGGGCGGCCTGCTCGGCCTCGGTGAGAAGTGCGCGCGCCCGCCAACTGGCGAGCAATTCGCGTCGCGACCCGATGTACATGCCCCACGCGACCATGAATGCGGCGATCACGACGAACAACGCCCAATCGAGGAGCGTCAGCGGGGCCTCGTCCGGCGCTCTCAGTACGTACTCGCTGGTGAGCATGGTGGCGATCGTCAGCAGCGCCTGGGGAACGATCTCCTTCCACCGGCGCCGCGTGGACAACGACACGAGCGCGAGTGCTGCCGGACCGCCCGCCGTCGTCGAGACGGCGGTCATCAGCGCGGTCACCGTGGCGACGAGCACCGGGTGCGTCCGCCGGTACCGCATCACGAGCACCAACGCGACGAGGCCGAGGGCGAGGTCGAGGCCGAACCACCATGGGTGATCAGTCCACTGATAGTCGATCCGCGGGGCCCACCCGATGCCCGATATCGCGACGACGACGATCACCCGCCAGGTATGCCCCCACCATTTCAGGGTCGGTTGATAGTCCACAGGGCGCACGGACTACACGCTAGTCGGGACTGCTGTCCGCGGACTCAGCCGACGGTCGACGGGCGCCTCATACTTTCGGATGATGCGAGATTGTCCTCGCGTCGGATGACACGGCCTCCCGCGGCGCACAGAATAGTAGCCATGATCGAAGTCAAGAACCTCACGAAGCGCTACGGCGAGTTCGTCGCCGTCGACGACGTCTCGTTCACTTGCAAGCCGGGGCGTGTGACCGGGTTCCTGGGTCCGAACGGCGCCGGAAAATCCACCACCATGCGGATCGTCGCCGGTCTCACCCCTGCGGGATCGGGATCGGCGACCATCAACGGCGTCGACTACCGCGACATCCCGAATCCCGCGACACACGTCGGCGTCCTGCTCGACGCGTCCGCCCAGCACGCCGGACGGACCGGAGCCGAGATCCTCCGGCTGTCGGCGACCACGATGGGAGTGCCGTCCTCGCGCGTCGACGACGCACTCAAGATGGTCAGCCTGACGCCCGAAGAAGCTGGGCGGCGAGTACGAAACTACTCGCTCGGCATGCGGCAACGCCTCGGCATCGCCAACGCCCTGCTCGGCGACCCCAGCGTGTTGATGCTCGATGAGCCCGCGAACGGTCTCGACCCGGCAGGCATCCACTGGATGCGCACGCTCCTGCGCGGCTACGCCGACCGCGGCGGCGCAGTACTCCTCTCCTCGCACCTGTTGCACGAGATCGAGATCATCGCCGACGACCTCGTGGTGATCGGCAACGGCCGGATCGTAGCCGAGGGCACCAAGGAAGAACTGCTCGCCGGCACCGGTTCGGTGGTCCGTTCCGCCGACGACAACCGGTTGGGGGTGGCGCTGCACACCGCAGGCGTCGCAGCTCACCCGTCCGAGGGCGGCGGCTTCCGCGTCGAGGCCACGCCCGACGTCGTCGGCCGAGTCGCACTCGATGCGCAGGTGGCTCTCACCGAACTTCGTGGTGGCGACGGCGCCCGCTTGGAGGAGATGTTCCTCCAACTCACCCAGCAGGACCAGCGTGAACAGCCACAACGCGACCAGGTACAGGGAGTCCAGCGATGACCGCGACCGCACAACCCGCACCGGCCGTCTTCAGCGGCCCCGGTATTCCGATGAGCCGACTGATCAAGGTCGAGCTCCGCAAACTCGTCGACACGCGCGCTAGCTTCTGGCTGGCCGCGTCGATCGCCGCTATCTCGGCGATCATCGGCGTCGTCATCCTGATCGTCGGCCCGGGCGATCCGGGTCCGTCGGCAGCCGACGGGAACATCACATTCCAGAATCTGTTCGATCTGATGACCGCACCGATGGGCTTTCTGCTGCCGGTCATGGCGATTCTCCTCGTGACCAGCGAATGGAGCCAGCGCAACGCGCTCACGACGTTCACGATGGAACCACGCCGTCAGCGGGTCATCGTCGCGAAGCTGGTCGTCTCGATCATCGCCTCGGTCGTCGCGGTCATCATCGCGCTCGCTCTCGGCGCGCTGTGCAACCTCATCGGCGGACTGATCTACTCGGACACCGGCGACTGGTCGATCACCGGCGTCGGTCTCCTGTCCGGGCTGCTCAACATCCTGGTCGGGGTCCTCGTCGGGTTCGCCTTCGCGGCGCTGCTCCTGAACACGCCCGCGGCGATCGTCGCCTACTTCGTCATCCCAACCGTGTTGGAGATCATCGGAGCGGTGGTGCCGTGGATCAACGACCACCTGATCGAGTGGATCCGCATACCGATGCTCGGCGAGTCGCCGAACGGATCGGACTGGGCGCACTTCCTCGTCGGCTTCCTCATCTGGTTCGCGGTCCCGATGTTCTTCGGTGTCAACCGAATCATGCGTTCAGAAGTCAAGTGATCCGGCGGGTCGGGTGATCTGGAGGGGCCGCTCGATCTGAAGGAACTGAACGCGAAAACGCGGTCGGTGTGTCCGAAGTTCTCCCGGACACACCGACCGCGTCCTTATGGGCAGGGTGCGCCTATGCGCGCCCAGACTCCGTCGCGGTGTACGCGCTGGGATCGAATCCACGTGTGGCGGAACGGTATTTGAACGTGAATCCAGGCCAGTTCTGGGTGTTCTTCCCGGACTCGGTCGTGTACCAGCCGTCGCAACCGGTCGCCCAGACTGTCGATCCGAGCTGCTTCTGGAGGTCGTCGTTGTACGCGTCCTCGACATCCTTCCGGACCGTCAGCCACCCGGCGCCACTCCGGTCGAGTTCGGTCACCGCGTCGACGACGTAGGAGAACTGCGACTCGAGCATGTAGACGATCGAATTGTGCGACAGATTCGTGTTGGGGCCGTAGAGCACGAAGAGGTTCGGGAACCCGGCGACGCTCATTCCCAGGTACGCCTGCGCGCCGTCGCGCCATTCATCGTTCAAATCCACACCACCGAGGCCGGTCACGGTCATCGGCGCCAGGAATTCGGTTGCCGCGAAACCGGTGCCGAGGACGATGGCGTCCACCTCGTGGAGCTCGCCGTCGACGGTGACGATGCCCTCGGGAACGATGTGGTCGATTCCATCGGTGACGACGTCGACATGGCTGTGCACCAGCGCCTGGTAGTAGTCGTTGGACATGAGGATCCGTTTGCAGCCCATCGGGTCGGTCGGCGTGACCTTGCGGCGGAGTTCGGGATCGGCGATCTTCTTCTCCAGTCCCCGCAGGTACCGCCTCTCGAAGAGTCCGATAAGCAGTTTGCCGATCGCGGACCCGTTGAACGCGAATCCACGCGGCTCCAGCCACGCGTAGGTGGCCGCCCGTGACAATGCGAGCAACGCAGGGAACCGGGTGAACGCGGCGATCAAGCTACGCCGATACGGGTAGTCGGGCTTGTCGATGACGTGAGGTGCATGCCGTTGGAACAGTTCGAGGCCTGCGGCGCGATCGGCGATGTGCGGGACGAACTGAATGGCCGACGCCCCGGTCCCGATCACCGCGACCTTCTTGCCTTCGAACTCGTAACCGTGATCCCACGTCGAGGAATGGAACATGGTGCCGGCGAAGGTGTCCAGTCCGTCGATGCGCGGGTAGGCGGGGCGGCTCAATTGCCCGGTCGCCGGAATGAACACCGTGGCGCGGTGGGTATCCCCGCCGGGCAGGTCGAGCACCCATTCTCCGGCCGATTCGTCGAACCTCGCACCGAGCACCTCGGTTCCGAACCGGATATGTCTGCGGATGTCGAACCGGTCCACGCAGTCCCGAAGGTAGCCGAGGATCTCGGACTGCCCGGCGAAGCGCCGCGTCCAGTCGGGCTTCAGCGCGAAGGAGAACGAATACAGGTGCGATGGCACGTCGCATTCGGCGCCCGGATACTCGTTGTCACGCCACACTCCCCCGACGTCGTCGGCCTTCTCGAAGATGACGATGTCGTGGTAGCCGGCCGCTTTGAGCCGTGCGGCCATCCCGATGCCGCCGAATCCGGTGCCGATGATGGCGATCGACGGGCCAGTCGTTGCAGTCATGTCCTCACGCTATCGCCGTGAACGCCGCCACGGCAGACCATCGGCGGCGCAAGAGTTACTCGTTTCGGCAACCGTCAGCGGCCCGTGCGGAGTCGCACGTATTCGGCCGGACCACAGCCGTGCCATCGTCGGAACGCCTGCGAGAAGCTCGACACCTCGACGTAACCGAGTCGCTGTGCCGTCTCGGTGACGGTGAGCCGGCCGCCCACCAGCATCTCCTCGGCCAGCCGAGAGCGCATCTCCTGCAGCAGAGCACGGTACGACGCGCCTTCGGCGGCCAGTCGATGCCGCAGGGACCGCGTGCTCATCGCGAGTGCTGCGGCGGCCGCTTCGGCACTCGGCGGATTGGCGGGGTTGGCCGTCAGCAGGTCTTGAACGCGTGCTGCAAGACCCGATCGTGCCGCACGTGTCCGAAGCAGTTCACGGCACTGCGCCTGCGCGAACGCGGCGGCCTGGGCATCGGCTCGCGGCAACGGCACGTCCATCCCGTCGCGCGGCATATGCAGGAGCGTCTCGTCGCAACCGAACTCCGGGCGCACTCCGAACACCTCGGCGTACGGTTCGACGTCATTCGGTTCGTCGAACGCGAAACGCGCCGCGAAGGGCCGGTTCGGATCAGCGACGAGGTCGCGTCCGATGGTCCGCACCGCCGCCAGGTCTCGTTCGACGACGAAGCGCCGCAACACCTCTGGGACGTCGGGTGCAGTGAACACCAACTCGAACCGGTCGTCGACGACACGCGGCTCGATCGTCGAGAACGCATACGTCAGATCGAAGTAGCGCAGCCCGATCTCGACGGCCTCACGCAGCGTCGGACTGCTGATGAGCGCGAACCCGAATACCCCGTAAGTGGTCAGCTGGTAGCGGGCACCCGCTCGAACTCCGAGCCCGGTGCGGTCCCCGAGGGAGTCGACGATGTTGGCGATGACCGCGAGTTCCTGCCGGAGCTGAACCTCCGAATCGGGCGAGGCGACCGCATCGACGTCGAGGCCCGTTCCGGCGAGCGTCTGCTCATCTGACAGTCCGGCGTCGCGAGCGAGCCCCACCATGACGAGCACGCCGGCCGATGAACGCGGGATACTCCAATCCATCACGGCGACGTCAGTGGTTGAAGGCAGATGTTCCCGATCGTCTGACCTGCTTTCGATTGCCGCCCGTCCACGCGAAGTAGCAGACGGTGACGATGGCGAACCAGATGGCGCCGACGATCAGAGCGATCCGACCGTCGTCGTTGGTGAACAGCAGGACGACCACCATGCCGAGGAATGCAAGCGTGAGGAGAGAACTGACCCGCCCTCCCGGTACGGCATAGCCGGAGTCAGGAAGCACGCCCGCTCGGACCTGCGAGCGGTAGCGCATCTGACAGAGCACGATCGTGCCCCACACCACGACGATCCCGACCGTCGACACCGACGTGATGTAGGTGAATGCGTGCTCGGGGTCGATTACGTTGACGATCACTCCGATCACCATGACGACGGCGCTGAGCACGATGCCGGCGACCGGGACCTGGCGACTGGACAGTTTCTGCAACCCGCTCGGAGCGTCGCCGCGCTGCGACAGGGATCGCACCATGCGACCGGTCGAGTAGATGCCCGAGTTACACGACGACAACGCAGCCGTGAGCAGAATGAAGTTGATGATCCCTGCCGCGCCCGGGATGCCGATGTACTGGAAGACGGCGACGAACGGGCTGGTGCCCTCGTGGAAGTCCTTCCAGCTGCGGACCGACAGGATCACCAGGAGGGATCCGACGTAGAAGATGCCGATACGGAACGGCACCGTGTTGATGGCCTTGCGGAGGGTGACGCGCGGGTTCTGCGCCTCGCCAGCGGTGACGCCGACGAGTTCGACGCCCACATAGGCGAACATCACGATCTGAAGGCTGAGGAGTGCATTGGTGAAGCCCGTCGCGAAGAATCCACCCTGGTTCCACAGGTTCGACACGGACGGGCCGACGTCCGGTCCGAGACCGGAGATCGGCAGCAGCACACCGATGCCGATGACGATCATGCCGAGGATCGCAGTCACCTTGATCGCCGAGAACCAGAACTCAGCGTGCCCGAACAGGCCGACCGAGATCAGGTTCGCGGCGAACAACACGACCAGGGCGACGAGTGCCGTCACCCAGACCGGGATCGACGGCCACCAGTAGTTGATGTACTTGCCCGCGACCGTGATCTCAGCCATGCAGGTGGTGACCCACACCGCCCAGTACGTCCAGCCCTGGCTGAATCCCATGAACCGGCCGAGAAACTCGTCGGCGTACTCGCTGATGCCGCCGGAGATCGGCCGGTAGAGCAGAAGGTCGCCGAGAGAACGCATGACGATGAAGATCGCCAGGCCTGCGACGGCGTACGCGAGGATCAGCGCCGGACCCGCCTTCTCGATGGCACCGCCCGCCCCGTAGAACAAGCCGGTGCCGATGGCGCCGCCGATGGCGATCATCTGCACGGTACGAGACGTGAGCCCCCTCTGATAGCCCTCGTCGACCTCTGTGTCGACGCCCTGCGGTGTAGACGTCACCGGCGTTCCTTCCCCTGAAAGTGCGTTGTGCAGCGGGAGTGAATCTACCCGCGCCGCATGTGGCCGGTGTCACCTGGTCGACCTGCGAACCGTTGAGCACCACGCATATCCGACACATCGCCGTTAGGATGACGCGAATGGGCACCGCGGATCCACTCGTCTACGCATCTGTGGCGTTCTGGGAGTACGGATGCTGCGGTGAACTGCCGGTGCCCGGCGCACGTGTGAGCGGAACGTTGTCCGCGGTACCGGCCCGGCCGACGGAGAGATTCGTGGTCACTGCGCCGTTCGCGTTTGTCGCCGATTTCGAACTGCTTCGGTTCGACACCTGGTCGACGCGCTGGGATCGAGCCCATGGCGACCCGACGACACAGCCGATCACCGTCAGGTTCTCCTGGCACGAGGACTCGAGCGCATACCCGCAGCCCGCTGTGACCGGGACGGTGCACGAGATCTACGAGGCATCACTCGATTCGGGCATCGGTGAGCAGAACACCGGCGATGCCCCGCGCGTGTACCGGCGAGTCGAGTCTGTCGAACGGCACCCCGCCGACTTCGACGCCCGATTCCTGGGTCTCGTAGTCGGCTTCACACCCGAGTCGCGGGCGGAGCCGTCGGCGACCGCGATCGCCGACCATGCTGCGCTTATCGAGAAGGCGTCTCGCACGATCAGCATCTCTGGTCCCGCTACCGCCTTCGGCGACACCGCTCCAACGCGTGGAGATCTCCTGCGGATCGACCTCGAACACCCCCGGCTACGGGTCGAGGGAAATCGGGCCGATCTCTCGGGCGTCGTCAGCGGCGTCATAGAACAGGTGAGCCGCATGATCCCCCACCAGAACGGCTTGTTCACGTTGCTCGCGTCGGTCACCGCGGGAACGCCCGCCTCGTCGATCGACGCCGACCTGTACGTCAGGGTCCTCGTCGATCGCTCGTACTTCTCGTGACGTCGCCCCGCGCCGACTCCTGAAGGCGTTCGACCAACGCGTCAAGCCATCCGCCGACATTGTGGCGGCCTTCGGTCGTGTCCGGGTATCGACACCGCAGATGCAGTCCCGACTCGTCGAGGATGAACCACAGCATGACACCGTCGGTCCGGATGACCGCTCCGACGTACTGGGCGTCGATCGAGTGCGAATCGAGTCGGACCGGGAGACGTCTCAAGTCCAGCCACGAGATCGCGAACATGCCTGCCTTCTCCGGCATGTCGCCACCCCACGCGGCCAAAACGTCGCTCAGCGGCCAGGAACCGAGACGCACCGCCTCCCGGACGGCATCGGCACTCGCCGCCGGATCGGGGTCAGCCGACTCGAGGACCGAATTCGTGATGAACCAGCCCACCGACTCGTGCCACTGGTCGTCGTACCTGCTGTGCACGGGGAAGACTGCGCGCAGCGGCGCGTCCGCGGCGTCGCGGGTCACCTTGGTCATCACCGACACCGCGAGTGACAACGTCGAGACCCCTGCGACCCGTGCCTGAGCCGAGAACGCCTCGCTCGCGTCGACGTCGAACACGTCGCGCACCTCGACGCGTTCGGGCTGCGGTTCGGCGGACCCCAGGGGCAGCGGGAAGCACGGCATCACTCCGCCACCCGCAGTCAGGATCTCGCTCCAGCGGCGGTGGATCGCGTCCGGAGCCGTCGGCCGCTCGGCTAGCGAGCGCGTGTGGTCGACGAACGCAGCGGCATCCGGCAGCGACGGCGTATCGCCCGCTTCGACCGCCGCGACCCCGACGAGCAGGTCTCGGGCGATGACGAGCATCGACCACATGTCCACGTGCGCGTGGTCGGCCGCGACGATCACGGTGGTCGACGACGCCGTCTCCAATACGCACAGCCGGTGCGACGGCGACGCATACGGTGAGCACGCGACGTCGAGAACCTCTCGCAGCGCATCGTTGACCGCCTGCCCGGGGCCGATCTGATGCTCGGACCACTCGCCCGGTTCGAGGTCGACGCAGTGCAGTCGCGGACCGTGCTCGCTCGGTATGAAAACGGTACGCAGAGTGTCGTGGCGGTCGATGACGGCGAGCCACGCAGAGCCGAGGACGTCGCGGCCCACCCGCCTGTCGAGTCGGAAGGACAGCGCCATCCATGTGCCGGGCCGATTCTCCGCGCCGACGTGCCGTCGTTGGTCGAAGGAGACAGGCTGCTCGGCGCCGAGACCTCCGACGCGAACGTCGTAGCCCCACAGACTGCCGAAAGGAAGTCGCAGGTGGCCGACATTCGTAAGGCGCATGCCGGTGTACGCTACGCCTCGTCCCGACCTCCGCAACTCCAGGAGAGACCGTGCAAGCGTTCGACGTTCCCGGTGCCCGGATCGCCGCCGAGTTCAGCGACGAAGGTGGCCGACCGGTGGTGCAGCTACATGGGCTGACGTCGAGCCGATCACGCGACCAGGTGCTCGGGCTGGATCTGGGCCGCGGCCTCTCTGGTACGCGCCTTCTGCGCTACGACGCACGCGGCCACGGCGAGTCGACCGGTAGAGCGGAGCCCGACGATTATCGGTGGTCGGCGCTCGCCGACGATCTCCTACGACTTCTCGATCACTGGTTTCCCGGCGAACGAGTGCACGGCGTCGGACCGTCGATGGGCACCGGCACGCTGCTGCACGCCGCCGTGCGCGAACCCGACCGGTTCTCGGGTCTGACGCTGGTGGTTCCCGCAACGGCTTGGGACACGCGTATCGCGAAGGCCGACGAGTACCTCCGGGCAGCGGATCTGATCGAGAGCGAAGGTATCGCGGCGTTCGTCGCCGCGGGCGCGGAAGCTCCTCGTCCACCGGCGTCGGCCACCGCACCCCCGACCGTGCCCGCAGTGTCCGAGACCCTGCTCCCGTCGGTGCTGCGCGGTGCCGCGGTCAGCGACCTTCCCGCGCTCATTGAGATCGGCGCGATCACCGTTCCGACGACCGTCCTCGCCTGGACAGGCGGCCCCGCCCATCCCCTGTCGACGGCGCAGAAGCTCCTCGAGACCCTGCCGAACGCGTCGCTGACCGTCGCGGAGACACCGGCGGATCTGGAATTGTGGCCCTCGTTCCTGCACGACGACGTCGCGCGGGATTCGCGCTGACCCCGGAACTCAACTGCTCCAAGGCATCGCGCCCCACAAGGCCGGCCCGACGGGATCGAACATCGAGCGCCGGCTCGCCTGCCGATAGTCTCGACCCATGAGCTTCACCGGTTTTCCCGAAGCAGCGCTCGACTTCTACGACGACCTCGAGATGGACAACAGCAGAGTCTTCTGGGACGCGAACCGCGACGTGTACCGCGAGGCCGTCGCCGCCCCGATGACCGCCCTCGTCGCCGACCTCGAAAACGAGTTCGGCGAGGCCAAGGTCTTCCGACCGTACCGAGACGTGCGATTCTCGAAAGACAAGACGCCGTACAAGACGCATCAGGGAGCATTCGTCGCCGTCGCACCCGCGACCGGTTATTACGTCCAGATCGGCGCTCCCGGGGTCCGCGTCGGAGCGGGCTTCTATCACGCGGAGCCCGAGCGTCTGGCATTCCTGCGACGCGCCATCGACGATGATCTGCACGGTGCGGAACTGGAAAAGCTCGTCGAGAGCCTCCGCCGACGTGGATGGGAGATCGGCGGCGACAAGCTCAAGACCGCACCGCGCGGCTGGGCGAAAGACCATCCGCGCATCGAACTGCTTCGGCACCGCTCGCTTGTTGTCAGCCGTGACTACGGTTTCGACGCGGTCATCCACACACCTGCGCTCGTCGACGAGGTCCGCAAGCACTGGCGCCAGACGCGCCCGCTTCTCGACTGGTTCGTTCAGCACGGCGAATGAGCACTGTCATCGCCCTCGCTGCGGGCCGTCGGCACCGGGTCGCGCTCCACGCCGACGGCACCGCCTGCGCGACCGGCGACGGCCGCGCAGGCGAATGCGCCGTCGGCGACTGGACCGACATCGTCGCCATCGCCGCGGGCGACGTGCACGCCGCCCAAAACACCCGCCGGTCGCATACGGTCGGACTCCGCTCGGACGGGACAGTCATCGCGACGGGATGGAACGACGACGGCCAGTGCGACGTCGGCGCCTGGACCGGAATCGTCGCGATCGCCGCGGGTTGGCGGTGGACACTCGGAGTCGGTGCGGACGGAGTGCCGGTCGCCACCGGACGGAACCGCGAAGGTCAATGCGATGTGGATTCCTGGCAGGACGTGCTCGACGTCGCGGCAGGCGACTGGCATTCGGTCGGGCTCCGCGCCGACGGGACAGTCGTCGCGACCGGCAACAACACGCGGCGACAGTGCGATGTCGGCGACTGGCGCGACGTGGTCGCCGTGGCCACCGGCTCCGTGCACAGCGTCGGACTGCGCTTCGACGGCACGGTCATGGCGACTGGGCGCCACCGGGCGTCCGACGTATCCGGGTGGTCGGGCGTCATCGCCGTCGCCGCGGGCAGCCACCACACTGTCGCACTACTCAGCGATTACACCGTCGCTGCGAACGGCGACGACGAACACGGTCAGTGCGACGTGACGCTCTGGCGGGACGTCGTGGCCGTCGCCGCGGGATCGACCTTCACGACGGGACTGCTAAAGGACGGTTCGGTCGTCCTGGCAGGCACACAGCTTCACAAGTGATCGCTCGAACCGACGGCACCTCATCGGCGCTGCACGGTGATCCGGCCGCCCAGCCGCGGCGCGAACGCGACCCCGCGAGAATGCAGACCCTCTCCTCTCGCAGTGCTCGGCTCCAGCGTCAACTCGCGCAAGAGAGTCCGTACCACCACATCCATCTCCATGGTCGCGAACGCCGCGCCGATGCATCGGCGCGTGCCTCCGCCGAACGGCAGCCAGGCGACCGACGGCGTGTTCCCGATGAATCGGTTCGGATCGAAACGTGTTGGGTCACTGAACTGTTCGCTGTCGTCATGCAGTAGCGATATCGACACCAACGCATTGTGCCCGCGGGGAATCCGCCACGGTCCGACCTCCAGGTCGTCGGCGACAACGTGCCGTCCCGCGAAGTCGATCACCGGCCGCGACCGTTGCGTCTCGAGGATCACTGCGTGACGGAGTTCGTCGCCGTCACCTTGCGCTTCGGCGGAGAGCTCCTCAAGGATCGCCGGATGGCGCTGGATCCGCTCGAACAGCCACGCCAGCGTGGTCGCCGTGGTCTCGTGCCCCGCCGCGAGCAGGGTGAGGAGCTCGTCGGCGATCTCCTCATCTGTCATCGCGCTGCCGTCGTCATAGGTGCTCTGCAGCATCAGCGCGAGGATGTCGTCGCGGTCGGCCAGGCTCGGGTCGCTCCGCGCCTGGCCGATCACGCGAAGGATCGTCTCCTGGTACTTCGCGCGGCGCCGCCGCAGCCGGACATTCGGGTCGACGCCACTGAGCACACGCGGAAGGTCGGGAATCGTTGCCGACCGCGATCCGGCCGCGACGAGGCCGGGGAGCTGAGCACGAAGCTCGTCGAAATCATCTCCATCGGCGCCGAACACCGCCCGAAGGATCACGTTGAGCGTGATTCGCATCATCGGCTCGAGCGATGCGAACCGTCTGCCCATCGGCCACGTCGCGATCTCGCGGCGAGTCTCGTCTTCGACTATCTGCTCATATGCGCGGATCCGCTTGCCGTGCAACGGCGGGGTCAACAGCTTTCGACGACGACGGTGGTCGGTTCCCTCGATCGCGAAGATCGATCCGGGCCCGAGGATGCGCCCGAGGTTGGGTTGGACGTTGATGGTCTTGGCACCGGAGGTGAACAGTTGCTTCGCCATCGCGGGGTCGGCGATCACCACGATCTTCCCGAAGACCGGAACCTCGAGTTGGAACACGGGGCCGTAGCGAGCGCGGCACGCCCGGAGCACACCGCGTCGAGCCGCGAGGAATCCGATCCCCTGCATCCACGTCGGCAACGGAACCTTCGGAGGCTTCTGCGCAGTCGACGACTTCCCTGGTGCGTGCGTGGTCATCGACTGCTCTCCGATCGAATCGGTACGGCTACGTACCCATCCGACGGTACGCCTCCGTACCACCACGGACAAGGGCCTATCCTGAAGGAGTGAGAACACCGCACCCCACCGCACTCGACTCAGCGGTCGATTCGCAAGCCAGATCGCGACTGACGGACGCTATGCGCGAGTGTGTGGCCGACCTCGGGTACCGCGCGACGACGGTCGCCGACGTCGTGCGGGTCGCCCGAATGTCGCGCCGGTCGTTCTACGAACACTTCACTGACAAGGCCGCGTGTTTCGTCACCGTGCTGCGGGAAGCGAACCAGCAGATCATTGATGCGGTCGCAGCGGCGGTCGATCCCACCGCACCGTGGACCGTCCAGGTGAGGCAGGCCGTGACCGCATACGTCGAGACCAGCGAGACCCACCCCGAATTGACCCTGAGCTGGATTCGCGAACTGCCCGCTCTCGGCGAAGCAGGCCAGGGGCTGAAAGCCGAGGGGATGGACGAGTGGATCGACCTGTTCATCACGATCACATCGACTCCACAGGTGGCCGCGGACGGCATCGCCCCCGTCTCCCGACCGGCCGGCATCATGATCTGGGGTGGCATCCGGGAGCTGACCGCGAACTCGGTCGAGACCCGAACTCCGTTGTCCGACATCATCGAACCCGCGACACAGGCCTGCATCGCGCTGCTCGCTGGCCGTCCCAACTCCTAGCGCACGCCGATCGACGCAAGCCCGGGAGTCGTCGGCGCCTGTGCATCGAGAATGAGCGCGACCCGGCCCCGGCCGGTGTGGAGCACGGCTTCCGGAGGGTGCCCGTTCAATCCGTGCGACGTCCGCCCCGCGCCGGTTCGGCCGCTCGACAGGTTGACCCAGCGGATCCCGGTATCGATCAGGCACCCCCATTGTCGTGTTCGGTCCCGGTGACGGTCACGACACCCGACTTGGTGCGTTCCACACCGCAGTGGGAAGCCGGGACGTCGAGACTTCCGTTCGGATTGCCGCCCAGGGCGGGATTCACTTGAAACGGCACTACCGGCGCGGCGTGCGCCGTACCCGGTGCTATCGCGAGCGCGGCGGCTACCGAGGTTCCGGCGCCGACGGCTCCGGCCGCGACCTTCGACTGAAATTCATCGCTGAGTCCTCCCTGGACGCGATTTGCCGACCCGCGTCCACCCAGACTCGGTCTCCATGAGTTTTCGTCGACTGCGGTCAGCCGGTGACGATCTGCGCCAGTTCGGCCACCGTGTACGGCGGCGCGTCGTCGTGCCCGCGGTAGGCGACGAACTCCGGCTGGAACTGTGGGTACCTGCCAATGAATCCGCCTGAGGCACTGAAGATCTCGCCGGTGACGGCGGATGCGAGATCACTGGCCAGATATGCGTACAGCGGTGCGACGTATTCGGGCGGCGCCGGGTCGAGCGCGAGATCCCTGGTGCCCGCGTCCAGCAGCCCCCGCTCGTGCAGGTCGTAGATGTGGGCCCGGTAGTCGTCGCCGGTCGACAACCGTGTCCGACCACCGGGACAGACGACGTTCACCCGCACTCCGTGCGGACGCAGGTCGGCTGCCAGCGCCATCGCGAGTGAGTTCACGCCGCCTTTCCCCGCCGGATAGCCCGTGCCACCGAACACTCCCGAGGACGCTGCCGAGCCGGTGAGCACCACGGCACCCGCCCCCTGCTCGACCAGCAACGGTGCGGACGCACGAACCAGTTCGAACGAGCTGACGAGATGGGCGTCGAGCTGAGCGAAGAACTCGCGAGTGGTCATCGTCAGGATCGACGACCCGGCAGGCTCGGCTGCGCCCGCGCAGTTGATCACGATGTCCACTCCGCCGTACGCGCGCACGGCGGAGTGGATCATCTCCTGCGCGACCTCCTCGTCTGCGACATCGCCCGACACGGCGACAGCACTGCCGCCCATCGCGGTCAGTTCGTCGGCCGCAGCACGCGCGACGTCGCCGTCCCGCCCGTTGACGACAACCGAGACCCCCTCGGCCATCAGCGATTTCGCGACGGCGAACCCGATTCCACGGCTGGAGCCCGCCACCACGGCCGCGCGCCCGCCGTTCCGCGTCGGGGCCGTCGGACCCACGAGTGGACTCACCACATCGGGACGGGCGTCTGCCCGAGCG
>NZ_JBQEDL010000020.1:0-29542 GCF_052106715.1 Gordonia sp. (in: high G+C Gram-positive bacteria) | reverse complement strand
GTCGGCGTTCAAGACCCGGTCGATCCGTCCCTTGAGGCCGGGCGTGACGACGCCGTCGGTGAGCATCTCCGTGAACAATGCGGTGACGTTGCCGTAGTCGAAGAAGTCACGCTGCCATCCCCACTGGAAGTCGCCAGCGTACTTGAACCAACTCCCCTGCACACCGTTGAGCGCGTAGTGCGATCCGTCGGCGCGGGTGGCTTCGTTGATCTGCTTCCACAGACCGATCATGTCGCCGGTCTGTTCGTCGATCACCCACGACTGATAGGGGTACGTCCACCCGTCGAGGCCGTCCATCTCCAGGCCAATGGCGATGTCGCGGATCTCGTCACGTCCGACGGCCATGAAGTCGTACTCGGGACCGTAGTTCCAGCCGTACGTCGCATCCTCGGTGTAGAAGTCGGCGAGCGGCCGCCAGTCGCCCGCCTTCTCCACGTCGACGTTGGCCTGCAGCCAGCGTTCCTTCATCTCGTCGAGTTCCGCCCGGTGCAATGCCATGTCGGTGACCAACTTCCTGTGAGTACTGGACATCGGCACCGACGCTACATTAGGTTCATACTCAAGTCCAGACAGTTGTCCAGAAAGAGAGTCAGGCGTGCCGCTCAAGCCAGAAACCAGCTCTGAACTGCTGATAAACGGAGCATTGGTTCCCGGATCAGCAGGCACATTCGATGTCGTCAACCCGGCGACCGAGGAGGTGATCGGGCAGGCCGCAGATGCGAGCGAGGCCGATATGGACGCAGCGATCGCCGCCGCGCGCACCGCTTTCGACACGACACCGTGGTCGCGTGATCCAGCCTTTCGCGCGACGTGCCTGCGCCAGCTCCGCGACGCGCTCATGGGACACATCGAGGAACTGCGCGAGATCACGATCGCCGAAGTCGGCGCACCGAAGTTCCTGACGTCGGGCCCACAACTGGAAGGTCCGATCGCCGACCTCGGCTACTTCGCCGACCTCGCCGAGAGCTACGAGTGGAAAACCGACCTCGGCCGGGCGGAGCCGATGGGCATCCCCAACGACCGCCGCATCGTGCGGGAAGCCGCGGGTGTCGTCGGCGCGATCACCCCGTGGAACTTTCCCCATCAAATCAACTTCGCCAAGATCGGGCCCGCCCTCGCCGCGGGCTGCACCGTGGTCCTCAAGCCCGCGCCCGACACACCGTGGTGCGCTGCGCTCGTCGGCAAGGTGATCGCCGAGGAGACCGACATCCCGGCAGGCGTGATCAACGTAGTGACGTCCAGCGACCACACGGTCGGCGCACTGCTCTCCTCGGACCCGCGCGTGGACATCGTCTCGTTCACCGGATCCACAGCCACCGGCCGCAAGGTGATGGCCGCTGCCGCAGAGACCCTGAAGCGGGTGTTCCTAGAGCTCGGCGGCAAGTCGGCGTTCATCGTCCTCGACGACGCCGACCTCGCAGCAGCGTGCTCGATGGCCGCGTTCAGTGTCGTCACGCACGCGGGCCAGGGCTGCGCGATCACCACCCGACTGCTCGTGCCCCGAGACATGCACGAGGAGGCCATCAGCCTGGTGCGCGATGCGATGGCAGGCCTACAGCCCGGCGACCCGACCAAGGGTGGAACCATCTGCGGTCCGCTGATCTCGGCCGTCCAACGCGACCGCGTGCTGGGATACATCGAACTGGCGAAGTCCGAGGGCGGGGTCATCGAGACCGGTGGTGGGCGGCCCGCCGACAAGGAGAAGGGCTTCTTCGTCGAGCCGACTCTCATCTCCGGTGTCGACAACTCCGCACGCGTCGCGCAGGAGGAGATCTTCGGCCCGGTGCTGGTGATCCTCCCACACGACGGGGACGACGACGCGATCGCCATCGCCAACGACTCCCCCTACGGATTGTCCGGCGCGGTATGGGGCACCGACCCCGGCCGTATCCAGAAGGTCGTCGACAGCGTCCGAACCGGAACCATGGGCGTCAACGGCGGTATCTGGTATTCGGCCGACGTCCCGTTCGGCGGATACAAGCACTCCGGCATCGGCCGCGAGATGGGCGTCGCCGGATTCGAGGAGTACCTCGAGACCAAGGCCGTCGCGACGCCCGCCTGAGGGGGCGGCGGCCAGTTCTCGCGCAGCGGGGTCTCGATACGGCTCCTCCGCTTCGCTCCCCCGCCTACTCGACCAGTCTGGGGGTGCCGAGCCAGACGTCCAGGCTGGGCGAGGACGTATCGAGACCGCCGCACCGACTAATCACAACCAGAAGGAAGAACATGGGAACCGAACGGTTTGAAGGAAAGATCGCGATCGTCACCGGCGCGGCTGGCGGTATCGGCGAGGTGTACGCGCGCAGGCTCGCCGCAGAAGGAGCGAAGGTCGTCGTCGCCGACCTGAACGACGAGGCGGGCCAGCAGGTCGCCTCCGACATCGGCGGACTATACGTCCACACCGACGTGTCCGACCCGGACTCCGCTCAGGCACTCGCCGACGCGACGATCGAGGCATACGGCCAGATCGACTACCTCGTCAACAACGCCGCGATCTACGGCGGCATGAAGCTCGACTTCCTCATCACCGTCCCGTGGGACTATTACAAGAAGTTCATGAGCGTGAATTTCGACGGCGCGCTCAATGTGACGCGCGCCGTCTACGGAAAGATGAAGCCGGGCAGCGCGATCGTCAATCAGTCGTCGACGGCGGCCTGGCTCTACAGCGGCTTCTACGGTGTCGCGAAGGCAGGCGTCAACAGCCTCACCCAACAGCTCGCCACCGAGCTGGGCGGGTCCGGCATCCGTATCAACGCGATAGCCCCGGGCCCCACCGACACCGAGGCGACCAAGACCACGACCCCGGGCAACATGGTCGCCGAGATGGTCGGCAAGTTACCGCTCTCGCGAATGGGAACCCCGGACGACATGGCCGGGATGTTGCTGTTTCTGCTCTCCGACGAGGCCGCGTGGATCACCGGACAGATCTTCAATGTCGACGGCGGGCAGATCATCCGGTGACCGACGCAAAGAACGAGACCCCGCAAGAGCCGATCGGCTTCATCGGCCTCGGCAATATGGGTGCGCCGATCGCTGAGCGCCTCGCCGCATGGCCGGGTGGTCTGATCGTGGGCGACGTCCGCCCCGATGCGACTGTAGACGGCGCGGTCCGCGCCGAGTCACCCGCCGAGATCGCCAGTTCCGCAACAATAATCGGGATCACCGTACTCAATGACGAGCAAGTCGAAGCCGTCGTGTCCGGCCCCGCAGGCATTCTGGAAACGGCACGCGAAGGCACCGTCGTGGTCGTCCATTCGACGATCGGCCCGCAGACCGCAATCGATCTGGAAGCCGTCTGCGCGGCCAAGGGCGTCGCGCTCGTCGACGCTCCGGTCTCCGGCGGCGCACAGGGCGCGAAGCAGGGCAGGCTAGCGATCATGGTCGGCGGCGATCGCGAGGCGTACCTGCGGATCAAGGCGCCGTACTCCCTGGTCTCCGACATGCTGGTCCACGCCGGACCGATCGGGGCGGGCACCAAGATGAAGCTGGCGCGCAATCTGCTTCACTTCATCTCGTTCACGGCTACAACCGAGGCCGCCCGTCTCGCCGAGGCCGCGGGCATCGATCTGGTGAAGCTCGGCAAGGTCGTTCGCCACACCGACGCGATCACCGGCGGCGCCGGCGCGATCATGCTGCGCGACACCGCAGCACCGATCGCTCGCGACGACTTCTGGTACGACGTGTTCGACCACGTACGCGAGCTCGGCGAGAAGGATCTCGGGCTGGCTCTCGATCTCGGTGCCGCCGTCGGCGTCGATCTGCCGCTCACCGCACTGTCGCTCGACCGGTTCGCCGATGGCCTCGGCGTCGGCGAAGAGAAGGAGGACGTATGACCACCCCGGAGAATTCCACCGAGCAGACCTCGCCGCAGCGCCAGAAGGGGCTGGACATGATGTCCAAGGTCTACGGCTGGGAGATGAAGGACGGACCGGGCGACTTCTTCGCCCACACCGCCGACCAGCTGTTCGGCGAAGTGTGGACGCGCGAGAAGCTGAGCATCCGCGATCGTCGACTCCTACTGCTCGGCGTCCTCGCGGCGTCGGGCCAGATCGACGTCGCCGAGATCCAGGCGGGCGCCGCACTCGGCAACGGCGAACTGGACGGCGACGACCTGAAGGAGATCGCGCTGTTCCTCTGCTACTACATCGGGTGGCCGCAGGGCTCGGCCCTCAACATGATGTTCGGCGGGGTCGTCGACAAGCACGAGAGAGCCCAACGCAAGCAGGAATGAGTCACGGGACGACACGAGGCACTAGCAGCCTCAACTGCGTCGTCGCACCTTCACATACCGCTACGCACCCTCAATGCGTCTTAGCAGCCTCCGCGGAGGCTGCTAAGACGCATTGAGGGTGCGACAAGGCAACTGAGGCCGCGACATCCGCGGAACACCCGGCGTTGATCAGCCGAGGTAGTTCTCGCGGATCTTTCGCTTGAGGATCTTGCCGGTCGCGTTCCGCGGGAACGGGCCCATGTCGAACAGGACTTCGGCGGGCATCTTGTAGTCGGCGAGCGACTCGCGGACGAGATCTCGGACCTCGTCCGCGGTCATCGTCACCCCGTCGGCGAGCGTGACCGCGGCAATGACCCGCTCCCCCATGCGCTCATCGGGTACACCGAACACCGCGACCTCGGTGAAGCGTTCGGAGGAGAGCAGCACGAACTCGACCTCCGTGCAGTATACGTTCTCACCTGCGGTGATCACGATGTCCTTCTTTCGGTCCATGACGTAGACGAGCCCGTCGGCATCCACATAGCCGAGATCTCCCGAGCGGTACCAGGAGCCGTCGAAGACCGCCGCCGTCTCGTCGGGGCGGTTCAGGTAACCGACCATGACCTGAGGGCCGCGAACCTGCAGTTCCCCGCTCGCACCGGGCGCCTCGAGCACTTCGCCTGCCGCGTCGACGACCCGCACGTCCATCACCGGGCTCACCGCTCCAGACGTATTGGGGTGTGTCGCAAGGAGATCGCCGTTCGCAGTGCAGACACTGGCCGCGGTCTCCGTCATGCCCCATCCGACACCGCGCCCCGAGTTGGGCAGAACACGGCCGATCCCGGCTACCAGATCGGGCGGGGTCGCCTGACCCGCGGCCGCGACGTTGATCAGAGTTCCGACCTTCTCGGCAGGAGGCTCGGCCCGCAACAGATCGACGATGACCATCGGAGGTCCGGCGAGCATCGCCAACTCGTACTCGGCGATGAGTTCGATCGCCGCACCGACGTCCCATCGCGACATGATCACCACGAACCCGCCGGAAATCATCGTCGTCAGCAGCGAAACCAGCCCCGAGGTGTGGAACAGCGGGAAGATCAGGAGCGCGGAGAGCTTCGGCATCATCGGGCGAAGGGCGTCCGGCTCCATTCCGTACTTGCGGGAATTTGTGAGGATGCTCGTCTCTTTGATCACGCGCAGGTTGACGATCAGAGTGCAGAGGTTGCGGTGGGTAAGCACCACGCCTTTGGACTGTCCCGACGTCCCGGAAGTGAACAGGATCCACGACGGCGAGTCCGGATCGGGCACTGCGCGGGCGGCGATCGAGTCGTGTCCCGCCAGAAGTTCGTCGTATCGACGCGCGGGCGCCGAAGGCAGGTCTGCGTCGCCGACGACGACGAGTTCGGTTCGCTCGTCCCGCGCGCGGATCTTCGCGGCCCGATCGTCGTCGGCGATGATCAGGGTGCACTGCGCGTCGGCGACCGCGCCTCCGAGCTCGGCTTCGCTTTCGCGGGAGTTGAACAGCACCGCGACGGCACCGCATCGTCCGATCGCGATGAGCGAGACGACGAACGCCACCCGATTCTTCATCGCCACGCCGACCCGGGAGCCGTCGGCGATACCGTGGTCTCGGACCAGCGATCCGGCCAACACAGCTGCCGCGTCGGACACCTGACGGTAGGTGTGCGACACGCCGTTCTCGATGAATAGCGTGGCATCGCCGAACTCGTCGACGAGCGCGGCGAAGACTTCGTCGAGGCTCCCCGGCGTATCCCGGTAGACGCGCATCGTCTCGCCGCCGATCTCGGTGTCGACCACCGCGAACCGACCGTCTGGCCCGGTCAACTCGGCTTCGATCTCCCGGTAGACGGACACCGATTCGCTGGCTGTCGTCACGGACAGAGCCCCTCGCCTATTCGATTCCCAGCTTGCCCGCGAGCTTGGCGAGGTAGCCACTCGCTCGTTCCTCGCTGTCGTCGGGCACGCCGTACAGCACGGTCGTCACGCCCAACTCGCGCCACCGGTCGAGCTTCTCAGCGACCGGTTTGAAGTCGAGGACGACGATCTGCGGATCGCCGTCCCGCCCCGCATCCGCCCAGATCCGCTTGAGGAGCAGAACCGAGGCGTCGATATCGTCCTCGTTCGGCGTCGTGATCCAGCCGTCTGCGCTGCGCGCGATCCACTTGAAGTTCTTCTCGTTGCCCGCGGCGCCGACGAGCGTCGGCGGCCCCGGCCGCTGGACCGTCTTGGGCCACGCCCAGCTCGGGCCGAAGTTCACGAACTCGCCCGCGTACTCGGCCTCTTCCTCGGACCAGAGCGTCCGCATCGCTTCGAGGTATTCACGCAGCATGGTCCGCCGTCGCTTCGACGGCACCCCGTGGTCATTGAGCTCGTCCAGATTCCACCCGAATCCGACACCGAGGGTGACGCGACCACCCGACAGGTGATCGAGCGTGGCGATGGACTTTGCGAGAGTGATCGGGTCCGACTGCACGGGGAGCGCCACCGCGGTTCCGAGACGGATCTTCGAGGTGACTGCCGCCGCGGCGCTCAGGGACACCCACGGGTCGAGCGTGCGCATGTAGCGGTCGTCCGGGAGCGACGAATCGCCCGTCTGAGGATGTGCCGCGTCGCGCCTGGTCGGGATGTGCCCATGCTCGGGGACGAAGTAGGCACTGAATCCGGCATCCTCGATCAGCGGCGCCAAGACCGACGGCGACAGACCTCGGTCACTCGTGAACTGGACGATCCCGAAATCCATTGTCTCTCCTACGCCGATCTATACAGACTAATGACTGGACACTAGTCCAGCTAGGTTGGACTGTAACACGTTCTAGGTTCGATCGGCGGTCAGATCATCGACCGCATCATGCCCTGCGGCTCGCCGCCCAGTTGAGTCAACGACGATGCGTGGAAGATCGACCCCGGAACGTGAATCGCGTGCGCGAGGCCCGCGTGCGCGTCACGGAAAAAGCGCTGCATGGGGAACTTCCGGTGCAGTGCGCCTCCACCGGAGCGCGCGAAGATCTCGTCCACCGCCCGGACTGCGCGCCACGCCGCCGCAGTCTGGGTTCGTCGCCCGATCGCACGCTCTTCGAACGTGATCTCCTGCCCCGCTTCGGTCTTGTCGTAGAACCGGTCGACGGTCTCGAGGAGCGCCGCACGGGACGCGGCGATCTCGGCGGCGGCCTCGCCGATCGCGTACAGGACGTACGGGTCGTCCTTGATCTTCTGACCGGTGATCGCGACGCGATCCTTCTGCGCGGCGATATGGCACGCGAGCGCACCTTCGGCGATCCCGATGACCGCCGACGTGATGCCGAGCGGGAACATGCAGCTGAACGGCATGAGGTAGGTCGAATCGGTGAGGCCCGCGGCGCGCGGTGCGGTACCGTCCATGACGTCGTCGGACTTCAGCGTGCGATACGCAGGAATGTAGGCACCGTCGACGACGACATCTTTCGAGCCCGTGCCACGAAGCCCGATGACGTCCCACGAGTCGTCGAGGATCGTGTAGTCCTCACGAGGCAGGATGACGTGCAGAATGGTCGGCGGCATCACCGGCTTGCCCTTCTCGTCGCCGACCATCGCCCCGAGGACGATCCATTTGCAATGGTCCGTGCCCGACGAGAACTGCCAGCGACCCTTCAGCGTGTAGCCGCCGTCGACCGGCGTCGCCACCCCCATCGGGGCGTACGGCGAGGCCACCCAGGTGTCGGGATCCTCACCCCAGATCTCGTCCTGAACCTTGGGGTCGGCGAACGCCAGTTCCCACGGGTGGATACCGACTATGCCGGAGACCCAGCCGGTAGCCCCGTCCATCGCGGCCACACCCATCACCGTCTCGGCGAACTCGCGCGGATGCACAGACATCCCGCCGTGCTTCACCGGCTGCAGCATCCGAATCACTCCGGTGTCGCGGAGGCGCTTCGCCGACGAGTCGGGCAGGCGCATCAATTCGTCGCCTTCGACTCCCGCCGCCCGAATCTCCTCGGCATGCTCTTCGATGCGCGCGAGAACTTCACCCATGACGTCACTCCTCAGGTCGTAAATTAGAACACGTTCTAATTTAGCGCTTCGGGGCGTCTGAGGCCAGGAGACGACGACACTCGACGGAGGTCGCGGCCGGAGACCGCAGGCTCCCTGCGGTAGCGACCCGCGGCCGCAGGTCATTCACGATGTGCCGAACTCCTGCTCCACCTGCGCACGATCCATGTCCGGATCGGAACCGAGGACGTGCGCCGGCTCGGTGTGCGGCACGGTGGTACCGCCCGCGACTCGCCGCCGAGCCGCCGCGAATTCGGGTGCCTCCCCCATACTCGCGTGCAGCCCGTTGATCGCCGTCCACACGGCGGCCCGACGCGCTCGACGCTCCACCGGGTTCGGCGCCCGGTACATCACGAGCCGAGCCGCCCAGGGCGGCATAGTGTCGCGGATCGCCCAGTCGACGGCGGCCTCCGCCGGATTGGTGAGGTTGATGCCCGTCGCCATCGCGCTTCCATAGGTCAACCCCAGCCTCGGTAGGTACCCCCTCAGACAGTCGAGGACCTCCACCTTGGACGTCGGGAGGTCCGTCCCGCCGAGCGCATGACCGACACGGACGAACTCGGCGTAGTACTCGTCGAGGTCAGCGCCCCGAAGGGGCCTCGGATGGTAGATCTCGTGCGCAGTCGCAATCCCCCAGACGACGGTCGCGTAGTTCCACCGCAACCAGTCTGGATCGTCGGCGTCGTAGGCGAGCCCGTCCGGACGGTCCCCTTTGATCGTGTGATGCATCGATCGTACCGTTCGCGCGAGCCGCTCGGCGGTCTCGGTGGAGCCGTAGGCCGCGCCGACGAAGAACGCCAGCGAATGCCCGAGGCGGACCGCCGCCCCCTCGGGATCGATTCGAGCGACGAGTCCGCTGTCGGAGTGTTCCACAAGACGCGAGTGATGCATCCCCATCCAATAGATACTCGGATCGAGTCGCTCGAGGTACGACGCACACTGGAGCCCGAAGATGAGCGCCGGGGTGTGCGAGTGGACATACCAGGTCCGACTGTCCGGACCGAACCATCCGGGATCACCGACTGGTGTCTCGAACTCCATACCGCGGAAGAACTTCGATTTCACACTCTCGGTGAATTTGGCGTTGAGCCAGTCTCCGACGTACCGATGCGGCCACTGCACCGGGAGGTCGGCCACGGCGGACGCACCTGGTACCGACGGCAAACCCGGTGCGGACAACAGGCTGGACGGAAAGCGTGGCAACGAAAGAGACAGCATCGTCGGCTCCTCGAGTATTCGATGAGGGAGTATCTGGTTACGGTCGTATCCAGAATAGCCGTTTGGGCACGGCCGTGACCACGCATTCGCTGCAGAAGTATGCTCGAACGGTGTCGAGCCCAACGAGATGGGCGGGGATCCCCCTTGCGGACCGCCGTTCCGAACGCAGGTCGAAGCTGATCGACGCAGCCTTCGGCATCTTCGGCACCGACGGCGAATCCGCCTTGTCTGTGCGATCCGTTTGTCGCGCATGCGAATTCAATACTCGGTACTTCTATGAGAGCTTCACCGACATTGATGAGCTACTCGGAGCCGTCTACGACGAGACGGCACTTGCACTCGGCGAGGCGATCGAGCGAGACCTCCACGGATTCGCCGATTCGGTTCGGGCACGGACCCGTGCGGGCATCGTCGCGGTTCTGCACTTCAGCTCTGCGGATCCTCGTCGTGGACGCGTCTTGTTCACCGAGGCTCAAGCCAATCCCGTACTTGCTCGACGACGCGAACAGACGCAGCGACTCCTTCACGAGATGACTCTCACCGAGACACTCGCCCACGACGCGGACCCACTTGCCGGCCGGGTCCGCGCAGTCATGTTCACGGGCGCGATGTCGGCGCTGGTCCAGCAGTGGTTACGCGGCGACCTCGGCGACGACATCGAGGCGGTCGCCGATCATGCGGTCGCGATGCTGGCCCGCTGATCGGCCGTACGACACGGTATTCATTCGCCACATCGGGTAGCGACCGGGGAGAATGGCGACCATGAACGACCTGATCATCTCTGCGGGCCCCGGTGCGCCACGCGGCCTCCGCGTGCCCGCGGCCGAGCTGATCGAACAGTTCTCGCGATCCTCAGGGCCCGGTGGACAGGGCGTCAACACCACCGACTCCCGTGTCCAGTTGGGTCTCGACCTCGCCAGGACGACAGCACTGGACGACGTGCAGCGCGCGAGAGTCATACGCAATCTCGCGGCCCGGCTCGACGGCTCCGTCATCACGATCGCGGCATCAGAGGAACGCGCCCAGCGACGCAATCGCGTGGCCGCGCGCAGACGGCTCGCCGACGCCTTGCGGGAGGCCGTCGCCCCACCTGTTCCCCGTCGGCCGACACGGCCGACGAAGGGTTCTCAACGCCGACGACTCGACGCCAAGACTCAGCGCGGCACGATCAAGGCGAACCGGCGAAAGCCCGTCGCGGAGTAGACCGCGACCGGCAACCGACGCGACGTCGGCCCCGTCAGGCCGGTTCTCGCATCACGCCGACGTGACGCGCCCTGCCGGACAGTTCGGGGAGCTCCTTCGTCGGCGACCACGTCTTCATCCCGTCGTCACTGTCGGAGTAGAGGTACTTCCCCGTCGTATAGGCGTCGAGGTACAACCGCCAGGCGCCGCCCGGGAGTTGCGTGACGGCAGGGCCTTCGACCTTCGACCCCCAGTTGCCCGGCGTGACGAACGAGTACGGACCGCCCAGCGACGACGAGACCGCGTGCTGAACGACCTTCTTGGTCTCGTTCTTCGTGAACGCGTGGTAGGTCGCGCCGACCTTGACCACTGTCGTGTCGATATGGTCGGCCCCGATGCCGGCGAGCGGAACGGGTAGTCCCCAGAGTCTCAGCGACGAATCGAGCGCGGTCATCATGTACGGCACGAACCCACCGCCGGTCGAGAGCGACAGGATGACGTGGACCCGTCCGCCGTCGACGAACCATTCGGGCGCCCACGCCTTCGTGACGAACGGCGACAACGACGGCCCGTCTTTGAAACCCGCCGATCCGTTGATTCCGGGAGGCGGGAGCGGCCCCTTGCCGTCGCCGGTTCCGGGCAGGAACGCACAGCACAGCGGAACGGGCCAGTTGCCCAACTGCTCCCAGTGGACCCGGTCGGAGCTCGTGGCGAAACCGATATTGGCGCCGTCGGCGGTTGTATAGGTGACGTAGTACTTCCCGTCGGTATGCCGCATGATGCTCGGATCGCGGACGTAACCCGACGGCGGCCGATACGCGGCCTGCTTGACCGACGTGAAGTCGGTGCCGTCGCTCGATTCGTAGACGTCCATGTCGCGAGCACTGTCGTTGCTGAACCCGACCATCGTGTACCGCCACTGCGGAGCCGAATCAGCGCGCCCGATTCCGGGCGCGCCACCCACCGTGCCGGCGAGGGCCAGCATCGTCGCACAGACGAAGGTTAGGAGGGTACGTCGAATACGCGTCACCCGAGAAGTATCACCGGCATCATTGATAACAGGAACCTCTTGTGTAACATCAGCCCCGAACTGTTACCTCTCTCGGGTAGTCGCCGTATGTGCCGTCACGGCCCGCGTCCGGAAAGAAGGGCGAAGTATGACCGTGAAGATGGATAACGTCGGAATCGTCGTCGACGACCTCGACCCGGCGATCGGATTCTTCACTGAACTCGGGCTCGACCTCCTCGGGCGGACAACGGTCGAGGGCGAGTGGTCCGGGCAGGTGACCGGATTGCCTGGTCAGCGCGTCGAGATCGCGATGATGCAGACACCGGACGGGCATGGCCGACTGGAACTCTCGCGTTTCCTCCGCCCGGCCGTCGTCGCCGACCATCGCCGAGCGCCGGTGAATGCTCTCGGCTATCTGCGGGTCATGTTCAGTGTCGACGATATCGACGACACGCTCTACCGACTGCGCGCGCACGATGTCGAACTCGTCAGCGATGACGTGGTGCGGTACGAGAACGCATACCGGCTCGCGTACCTGCGCGGACCCGAAGGCATCCTCGTCGGACTCGCCGAGGACGTAAGCCAATCCCGCGGCACGTGACCGCCGCGTCGACTCAGGCCTGCGCTTTTCGCGTCAGCCCTTCGAGCTGATCGAGCATCGCGCCCACTTCGTCGTCGTGCCGGTCGGCCGGGGTGAACGTGCCGTCGTCCCAGTGGTTGAACATGTTGAAGTTGAGTTCGGCCCGTGCGACCGGCATCGAGAAGTTGACGACAATCTGCCGCCACTGCTCGACGGCTCGGACGCCGCCGACCGATCCGTGGCCGACGAAGGCGACCGGCTTCCCGACCCACTCGACACCGAGGGAGTCGACGGCGTTTTTGAAGCCGCCGGGCACACCGTGGTTGTACTCCGGGGTTACGAAGACGAAGGCGTCGAAGCCATCGATCGCGTCCGACCACTTCTGCACATTCGGATCGTCGTAGTTCTTGTTCGCGACCATCGGATGAACCGGACTGGTGAGCAACGGGACATCGAAATCGGCGAGTTCGATCAGGTCGTAGGTGGCTTCACTGCGCGCCGAAGCCACGCGATGAACGTAGGCGGCGACCGAACTGGTGGCCCGAGAGGTGCGAAGCGAACCGCTGATGATGCCGATCTTCATTCTGATGTGCTCCTGTCGAAGTGCCCGGTGGTAACCGTGCCCAACCTATCGATCATGGCGCAGATTCGCACCCGGGACCGTGACCGTCGGACCTCCGATGCGCAAGCACGCGAGTCAGCGCGACCGCACCACTCGCGGCCCCACGGTACGAGCGCCCAACGCGACCGCTCGTGACTGCAGACCTCGGTCCGCGGTCACGACCACTGCTCCCTCCCCGCACGCGGTGATCTGCTCGACGACATCCACTATCCGGTCGTCTCCGCTTCCGGGCGCATCCACCACTCGCACCGTATCGGACGACTCGACGCCCCGAGCGCGCCCTTCGACGACCAGCACGACCAGCGGAGTCGCGTCAAGATGCAACGCCACGCGGAGGTCGTCGGGTGCGATGGAGTCACGCAGTCGCCTCGTCGCTCCCGCCCGATCGCGCCACCATCCGTCCGGGACACTTCCGACGCAGTTGGCCGCATCCACCACCACGGTCGTACGCACAGAGTCGGTCATCGTTGTTCACGATGCCATGCCGTCGAGGTCCCGCAGCACGACTAGCCGACTCGAGAGAGTGAGTGTACAGTCACTCACATGCCAGGGACGAAGACCTTATCCACCGCCGAGTCACGACGACCACTCATCGTCGCGGCCGCACTCCGCGCGTTCTCCCGAGGCGGTTACGGCGGGACGACTGTAGCCGACGTCGCTCGTGAAGCAGGGATCTCCACCGCATACGTCTTCAAGCTGTTCCCAGGGAAAGAGCAGCTGTTCGTCGCAGCTGTCGATGCGTGTTTCGACCAGATCGAGGCGACTCTCGCGTCGGCGGACACACCTCCCCGACCAGCGTCGCCCACCGCAATCCTCGACGAGTTGGGCGACGCATACGCCGACCTCATCGCCGACCGGACACTCCTGCTGATCCAGGTGCACGCCCAGTCGGTCGCAGGCCTCCCCGTAATCGGCGACGCGTTGAGACGCGGCCTTGCCCGCATCACACAGTTCGCGAAGGAGCGTTCCGGCGGCACCGATCACGACGTTCAACGCTTCATCGCCTACGGACAGCTCTGCCACCTCGTCGTCGCCGCCGGCATCGCCGACGTCGATGAGGAGTGGGCCCGAATCCTCTCGCTCGATCTCCGCCACCCGGCACCTGGAAAGAGAAGTCGATGACACACGAACCAGACATCCTCGTCGTAGGAGCGACCGGCACTACGGGACGGGCCGTCAGCGATGCCTTGACCGCAGCCGAGATCCACTTCTCCGCGATGTCCCGAACTCCACGACGCATGGCGAGCCCACTCGTAAGACCAGTTCCCGGCGACCTCGATGACGCCGCAAGCGTCCGCAACGCGCTCGTCGGCATCCGCGCTGTCTACCTGGTCACCCCGTCGTCGGAAAAGGCCGAGCGGCAACAGATTCGGTTCATCGATCACGCGATGGATGCCGGTGTCGACCACCTCGTCCTGCTGTCGCAGCTCGGCGCGGACGCCGACTCGCCGGTGCGCTTCCTGCGCTACCACGGCGCGGTCGAGAACTACGCGTCGCAAGCGGGCATCGGCCTGACAGCTCTGCGACCGAACCTCTTCATGCAAGGACTCCTCGCCGTGGCGGGCGCGGTGCAGCACACCGGAACACTCCCCGCGCCGATCGGGTCAGCGGCCGTCAGCATCATCGACGCCCGCGATATCGGTGATGTCGCGGCACACGCTCTCGCCGCTGCACGCCCGATCGGCGTCCAGACGCTCACCGGGCCGGAGTCGCTCACGCATGCGGACCTGGCCAACCGTCTCGCCACGGCAACGGGACAGAAGGTCTCGTTCGACGACGTCGACCCCCGCCGATTCGAGGAACTGCTCGCCGGAGTCCTCCCCGCCTGGCAAGTCGCAGGCGTCCTCGAGGACTACGCCCACTACGCCCGCGGTGAGGCCGCCGACGTCTCCCCCGCAGTGCCCGACCTGCTCGGTCGTCCTGCACGAGGATTCAACGCATTCGCTGCCGACCACGCTGATTCGTTCCGGGCCCCGGCGGAGTGAGGCCGCGCGCCGCGTACCGGATGGAACCATCAGCACACGTGGAGCGGATCGATCATCCGCCGAACTGGAGGGACGCCCCGTGACGCAACCCGTCTTCGACGCCCACCTCCACATCGTCGACCCCGCACATCGACTGCTGGAGAACAACGGGTACGTGCCCGAACCGTTCACCGTCGACGACTACAGGGTGCGCACCGCCGGTCTCGGCATCGCAGGCGGGGCCGTCGTCTCCGGATCGTTCCAAGGCTTCGACCAGGGATATCTCGTCGAGGCCCTCAAGAGTCTCGGCCCGAGCTTTGTCGGCGTCACCCAGATCCCCGCCGACGTCTCCGACCAGATGATCTCCGATCTCCACGAGGCAGGCGTGCGCGCAGTACGGTTCAATGTCGCACGCGGCGGCTCGGCAGACCTAGCGGATCTGGACCGTCTCGCCCGCCGCGTGCACGATGTGAGCGGCTGGCATGCGGAGCTCTACATCGATGCCCGCACCATCGACAACGACCTCTGCGAACAGATCGCCGGACTCCCGGCGGCCAGCGTCGATCACCTCGGTATGCACCGGGACGGCCTACCGAACCTGCTGCGCCTCGTCGAGCAGGGCGTGCGAGTCAAAGCCACCGGTTTCGGCCGGATCGACATGGACCCTGCGACGGCGATCCGAGCGATCGTAAACGTCGATCCGACGGCGCTCATGGTCGGCACCGACCTTCCCTCGACCCGTGCCCGGCGCCCCTTTCACGACGGAGACTTCGAATACATCGCCCAGGTGCTCGATCCCTCGCAGGTCGCCGATGTGTTCTGGGGCAACGCGGCCGCGTTCTACCTCGGAGCGTGACCGACGCTTTCACGTCGCGGTCGCGTCCACGTGCACATCCGCCCCGGCACGGCGCCCACAGATCGCCTGCATGGCGGCCACCGCGACGAGCGCGGCCAACAATGCCGTCCAACCGCCTGTGAGGTCGTGCAGCAGCCCCGCCAGCACTGGGCCGGACGCCGACATCGCGTAGCCGACGGTCTGCGCCATCCCATTCAGCTCCGCGGTACTGCCGTGGGACCGAGCCCTCAGGACCGGAAGCGAGAAGGCCATTGCCGACGTGACGCCGATGCCGACACCGAGGATCACGACCCACAGGAGCGTTCCGGTGCCGGGCACGATCAGCATCCCGAGCAGACCGACACCGGTCACCACGGCCCCCGGGACCGTCACCCACAGCTGGTGGCGTCTGCGCGGGGCGAAAACTGCGACGAGTAACGCGGGTACGAGTGCGACGATGCTCGTCAATGAGAGCGCGAAGCCGGCGACCGATGTGGAGACTCCCCCGGCGACGAGGATTTCCGGCAGCCAGGCGCTGACGGTGTAGAACACGAGCGAGTTGGCGGCGAAGTACAGCGTCACCGCCCAGGCCAACGGCATTCGCCACAGTCCGGGCACCGCCGCTGTGCCGCGTTCTCCCGACGTCGGTGCGGCGACCTCGGGAGCGGCGCCCCTGGTACGCAGCATCGGCAGCCACGAAAGAGCACCGACCACGACGAGGAGACCCCACGTCGAGATCGCTGCGCGCCAGTCGAGGTCGAAGGCGTGTTGGATCGGCAGCGTCAGTCCGGCCGCTAGCGCCGGGCCGACGAACAGCGAGGCCGTGTAGATCGCCATCAGGCCGCCGGATTGGCGCGGGTAATCGCGTTTGATCACGGTGGGCAGCAGGATGTTTCCGCCGACGATCCCCACACCGATCAGCACCATCCCGACGAACAGTGCCGCAATGCCTGGAATCATCCGGACCGCGAAACCGAGTGCGAGGACACCCATCGCCGCCATCACGGTGCGTTCTAGCCCCCAGCGCCGTGCCACCCTGGGCACCCGGCTCGAGAGGACGACGAAGCACAGCAGCGGGGTCGTGGTGACCAGGCCGGCGACCGTCGAAGAAACCCCCAGGTCGGCCCGGGCCTGGTCGAGTACAGGTGCGACGGCGGTGATGCCGGGCCGCAAGTTGAGCCCAACACACGCCACCGCGATAGTCGCGACCCACATCGGTACGATCCATCGCCGCCCCGCGGCCGCGACCTCGGTCTCATTCTGTATCAGCTGCTCAGCCATGTCGCCGACACTAGTGTTCGCCGGTACCCTAGTCGACATGGACGATCATCCAATAGGCCATTACAGTTGGTGGACGGCGGACCTCGCGGTCCAACTCATCAACTCAGCCCCCGAATTCGGTCGAGCTGAGTTGCTCACCGAACCGGCGGACGTCGACGCACTGCTAGCGGCGCAGGGTGCACGATCCTCGCGCGTCGCCACCGAACACGATGTTCTGGCGCTACGCTCAGTCCGGTCGCGACTCGCCATCGCAGCAACCACCAACCGTGAGCAGGCTGCCGCGCTCCTCAACGACGTCGCCGCTGACGCCGGCGCTACACCGAGGATGACCTGCCATGACGGGCATGATTGGCACATCGACCACCACATTCCCGGAGACTGGCCGTGGCGGCACATCGCCGCCGAATCCACTGTCGGACTAATGGGTCTCCTGCTCGACGACAGCCGTGGGCGGCTGCGGATCTGCGAGGCCGACGACTGCCACCGACTGCTCGCCGACCGGACCAAGAACGGCTCAACCCGCTTCTGTCCGGGCCTCGGCTGCGCGAATCGCGAGCGCGTCCGACGCTACCGCGCACGGAAAGCGGCGGACGTCGAGGCGCCGCCCACCATGAAATAGTAATGCCCTAATTAATGTTGATGTGACGAATTCTACTTCCGCTGCGTCGCCGCATTTAGGGCAGCATCATCGAGCCCGCGAGGTCAGGTGGACGCGCCTGACGATGCGCAGATCCCACCGAGTACGAACGCGGTTCGGCGATCGTAGTCGGCGCGGGCCGGCCGGCCCCCGCACTTGAGGACCAGGGCATTGTCTCGGGCGAGCGCCTGGAAGTCTTCGGGCGCGAAGTCATCAGCCAGAACACCCGCGGCGCGCCCCTGAGCGACAAGGCTGTCGTGGAAGGCCGTTCCGGCATGACACAGGGCGAGCAGCGGCTCGGAGTCGCGATACTCCTGCAGCAGAACATCATTGACCGCTGGGAGTCGATACTGCAGATCCCGGAGTGCATCGACGTAGGAGCAGATCCGCTCTCGGATATCGACAACGGACCGCGCATCCTCAATGACAGTCCGCAACTCCACCGCGACGACCTCGTCGATGACGGCATCGATCAGCCCGACTCTCCCGCCGAGTCGATTGAAGATAGTCCCCTTGCTCACCTCGGCGGCCGCGGCGACCTCCTCGAGCGGAGCAGAGAAGCCCTGCTCCCGAAACACCTGAACCGCCGCGTGCCGGATCCGGTCGACGTTTCGGCGGGCATCCGAACGGAGAGTCGGCGCACCACGGGAATCGGACACGTTCCAGCCCCCTTCCGCGTCGACGATTAACTTGACCATAGCAGTCAAGTTAGTGAAGGATGGGACCAGTGGAAAATTGACCACCCAGGTCAACTTCATCTTCGCCATTGCCCGACGGGATCGCAGAGCACCACGTCGGGTCACCGTTTCCAGGGAAGGGACATGAAATGATCATCGTCACCGGAGCTACCGGCACTCTCAACGGAGCCACGGTGGAGCATCTTCTTAAGCGGATACCGCCGCACCGAATCGGCGTCAGCGTCCGCGACCCCGCGCGTGCGACACATCTGGCCGATCGAGGGGTCCGCGTGCGGCAGGGAAGTTACGACGATCCAACGGCTCTGCGTCATTCGTTCGCTGACGCCGATCAAGTACTCCTGGTGTCCTCCAGCGACCTCACTGCTGACGTCGTCGCACAGCACCGCAGGGCGATTGATGCTGCCGTCGACGCGGGGGCTCAGCGGATCCTGTACACGAGCGCCCACGGGGCAGCTTTCGACACCCCGTACCCACCGCTCGCGATCCACGCGGCCACCGAACAGCACCTCTCAGAATCCGGAGTCGCCTGGACCTCGTTGCGCAACGGCTTCTACGGGGACCCCGCCCAACTGCTCGGCGCGTGGCAGGACACAGGCGTGATCGCCATGCCCGCCGACGGCCCGTTCTCCTGGATCGATCGCAGCGATGCCGCGGAGGCCGCCGCCGCGGTAATCACAGCGGACGATCCACATGAGGGCCCGATCGAACTGACACTGCCTGAGCCGGTCACGCTCGCGGACTTCGCCGCTTCCGTTTCGGAGCTCAGTGGTCGCCACATCGATCGCGTCGTCGTCGACGACGAGACATGGGTGGCCGAGGCGACATCCAGTGGAATGCCCGAGACGGTCGCGCGTTTCACCCTGTCGATGTTCCAGGCGACGAGGAGCGGGTATTTTTCGGGTTCGGAACCCACGCTCACGCGCCTTCTGGGGCGCAGGCCCCGCAGCATCACCGATCAGCTGAAGGATCTGGACATCACGTGACGCAACGCGAACGCAGCGAGGGCGGGCGAATCCTACTTCCGCTGCGTCGCCGCATGGACCTTGGACTGGTGATTACGCCCAGGGCACCGGCTCCCGCTCAGTGCCAGGCCCCGAGCAGAGATACGTGCCCTGGGCGTAATCGGACAAGGCGGCGGATCACCCTGTCCGACATCTCTCCTGCTGTTGTCATCCAGCACGACATGAGCCGATAGAGTGTCGTACACTGAGACACGTGAACGGGCCAGCCTTCTATGACGAACTCAGGGCCATCCGCCTCGAGCGCTTCCTTGACGCCGCCGTCGCGATCATCACAGAGGACGGGTGGGACCGGCTGAGCATGACCCGGGTCGCCCAACGCTCGCGAGTGCCGCGGCAAAGTCTTTATAAGGAGGTCGGCACCAAGTCAGACCTCGGCGAAGTGGTCGTGTCGCGCGAGGTCGAACGGTTCGTGGCTCGTGTGCGCGAGGGCATAGACGCCCATCCGGACTCCATCGACAGGGGCCTGAGGACGGCGGCCCACTACGCGTTGGAGTACGGCCAGACCAATCCGGTACTCGCAGCGGTCCTGCGTCCCGGCCACGATCCGAAGCTTCTCGCCATGCTAACCGTTCGACCAGAGGCCGTCCTGACCCAGGCGAGCTCCGCGATCTCCGCCATCGTTGGCGACAGGGTGTCCGAGGGCACTGTGGACACGATGGTCCGGTTGATCCTGAGCCACCTGTTGCAGCCGACCGTCACGATCGACGAGGCGGCCGACCGGGTCATGCGGGCCGTTCATTAACGGCCGCGTTCCTCCTCGATCATGGACTGCATGATCCGTCGCGCGAATACCGCGGCCCGATCGGCCTTGACGTTCAGGTAGCGCCGCGGTGTGGTGTCCTCATCGAGACAACGCTGCATGGTCTCGAGCACGGCGAAGTCGCGGTTGGCCATCTCGTGGAAGACTGCGGCCAACCGCGCACCCGCATCGGGGGCGGCGGCCGAACCGCGCCAGGACATCTGCAGAAAGACATGTGTCGACGTCGGCGACTCAGGCGTGAGACCGTGTGTCCGCACCACCTCAAGCTCCACTCCGGCGGCGCCGGTGATGGTGTAGGTCTGCTTGTGCAGGCCGGGCGTCACGAACGTGCCCGTCTCCGTACGAGCGAACATCTCGGCGCTGTCGAGGCCCGCGATCTGGGCCTCCCACGGCGCTAGCGGCGCGGCGGGTAGCTCGCGGACATAGGAGACCGAGACCTCCGACACTTCAACCGCTTCGAGCGGGGGCAGCGCCTCGATGCCGGGCGGCACCATCTCGGGATGCATCGCAAAAACGTTGGTCAGGTCGAGGTAGTGCTCGTGTAACAGCAGGAGGCCGGCGTCGACGTCGCGCAGCTCCCCCACGCTGTTCCACCCGTCGTCCCGAAGCCACGGGATTGCCGGCGGGGGCCGCAGTCGTTCGCCCCCAGGCGCGCCAGTCCAGATCCAGATGAACGGCGCGCGTTCGACGACGGAATACGAGCGCACCTGGGCACCGGAGGGCGGGCTGTCCTGCGAAGGTACCCGCACGCAACGCCCCTGCGCATCATAGGTGCAGCCGTGGTAGCCGCAGACCACCAGGTCACCTTCGCGGTGGCCGGCCGATAGTGGATACGGTCGATGTGCACAGCGGTCTTCCAACGCAACCACCGATCCGTCGGACGAGCGGAACATCAGGACCGGGTGTCCAAGGATGCGTCGGGCGATCAGGCCGTCGCCGACCTCGTCGGAGGTGACGGCGACATACCAGCAGTCCCGGGGGTAAGCGTTCATACGTCAAGCACCAGCTTCTCTGACAGCGAGCGGGAGACGCAGGGCATCATGGTGGCGCCCTGTTCTCGTTCGGACCTGGACAGGATCGAATCACGGTGGTCGGGCGTGCCGTCGAGAACGTCAACCTCGCAAGTCCCACAGATCCCTTCCATACACGAGCCCAGCACGGCGGCACCCGCCTCCTCGACGGTCTCGAAGATCGACTTGTCCTCGGGTACGGTCACAGTCAGGCCCGACCGCGCACATTCGACCTCGAACGAGTCCAGCGCGTCATCGGATACAGCGACCTGCTTGGCTGCGAACCGCTCGAGGTGCAAGCTGCCGTCGGGCCACGTCGCACATCGCTCCTCGACGGCGTCGAGCAGGGCGCCTGGACCGCAGCAGTACACCAAGGTGTCCGACCGCGGCGTACCCAAGACCGTGTCGAGATCGAGGAGACCCTTGTCGTCCTGCGGCCAGATCGTCACCCGGTCGTCGCTTTCGAGTCTGTCGCGAAACGCCATCGACGCGCGCGACCGGCCACCGTACAGCAGGCTCCACTGCGCACCGCGCGCCTCGGCCGCGTCAATCATCGCAAGAATCGGGGTGATGCCGATGCCGCCGGCGATGAACTGGTAACGCGGCGAGGCGACCAGTGGGAAATGGTTGCGCGGTCCTCGCACCCGTACCGTCGCGCCCTCGATGAGCTCCTTGTGGACGAATGCCGACCCGCCGCGGCTGCTCGGGTCGAGAAGGACACCGACCTTCCACGACGACGCGTCCGCCGTGCTGCCACACAGGGAGTACTGCCGGGTCAGCGACGGGCTGAGAACCAGGTCGACGTGCGCACCGGCGGTCCAGGACGGAAGCTGAGTTTCCGACGGGTCGGTCAGCGTGAGCTCGACGATCCCTTCGGCCACGGGCCGCCGCGCCTGGACCTGCAGATCGATCTCGGTCTCCGTGGTGCTCGTGACCCAGCCGTCGCGGGCTCCGTACCGTGCGGTCTGTGGGACTAAGACAGCTCGCCCAACTTCTTCTCGCTCCTCCCTCGGGCGCGGTTCCTGACCGATCGGGGTGAGTTTGACCATCATCTTGGTGTAACCCCGGACGAAGTTCGACTGCAGGTACTCCGGTTCCTCCACGACCTCGATGTCGGCGAAACGCGCGAGCAGCTCCTCCCATAGGATCCTGAGCTGCAGTTCAGCCAGGCGGCTGCCCATGCAGCGGTGCACCCCGATGCCGAACGAGAGGTGATTGCGTCCGTTGGGTCTGCCAATGATGAAATCGTTGGGGTTCTCGAACGTCCGCTCGTCGCGGTTCGCCGACGCGTACCACATGACGACCTTGTCGCCCTTGCGGATGAACTGGCCGTTGAGCACGGTGTCCTTCGTAGCGATCCTGCGCATGTAAGCCAGCGGAGTCTGCCAGCGGATGATCTCGTTGACCAATTTCGGGATCAGGCTCGGATCGGCTTTGACGCGCTCGAACTCGTCCGGGAACTGGTTGAGTGCGAGGACTCCGCCCGACATCGAGTTGCGGGTCGTGTCGTTGCCGCCGACGACGAGCAGGATGAGGTTGCCGAGGAACTCCATCGGGCGGTTGATCAGATCCTTGGTGTCCTCCGACAGCTGCATCAGCGTGATCAGGTCGTAGCCGGGCTTCTCCCCGGCGGCCAAACGGGCCGCCTTGTCGTGCCACAGGGCACTGAAGCTCTTTGCCATCTCGACGGCGGCTTGCCACATCTCGTCGATGTCGCTCTCGCCCCCGGACGCGGCGGCACCCGCAGCGGTCACCTCGGTCCAGTAGACGAGCTTGCGACGCTCCTCGTAAGGGAAGTCGAGCAGGGTGGCAAGCATCCGGGCGGTCAACTCGATGCTGACCCTGTCCACCCAGTCGAACGGCTCGTCGACCGGCAGGCTGTCGAGCACCTCTTGCACGCGTGAGCGGATCAGCCCCTCAAGCTCGTCGAGATTCTGGGGAGCAACGACCGCCTGGACGGCTTCACGCTGTTGGTCGTGGCGCGGCGGGTCCATCGCGATGAACATCGCAACATCCAACCCCTCAGGCGGGGTACCGATGACGATCTGCGGCTCTGCGGAGAACGTCTCGAAGTCTTTGTCCACGGCGATGATGTCTTCGTACCTCGTCACCGACCAATACGGACCGAACTCGCTCGACGCCCGGAAGTGGACCGGCGCCTCGTCCCTCAATCGCTTGAAGTACGGCAACCACTGCCCCTGCCGCCACATGAACGGATTGCTCATGTCGATATCGGTCAGCGCAACGTGGTCGACATCGGGGATGGTTTCCTCGACGAAGACCGGCGGCTTGTCGCCACGCACTCGCGCCTTGACCTTCTGGTACACACGCATGCCCTTGACTAGGCGTTCCATCGGAATCGTCGCCTCGGCCCTAGTGCGGACCTGATCGAGAACACTCATGCGTAACACCTCTCAGTGTGGGCTGTCTAACAGTAGCGACACCAGACAAACACAAGTCGCACGAAATGACAATCCTCAGTTTTTTGTCAACGAACAATACAACATAGACATATTTGTTTTAGGCCGCGCAGCATCTTGGCGAACGGTGCGCTTGTCCACACTCACTGCAACGATCGCGCGGTGGTGTCGGCCATAGGTTCAGCATCCACCGGACAGTTTTCGCCCGGTATCAGCCGTAGCGTCGCATCCGTATCCACCGCCGTGGACTGCACTCATCTCAGAAGGAGAAGCCATGCAACTCGCAGCTACCCGCATCATCACCGACGACATCGACGCGCTCGTCGGGTTCTACGAGGACGTGACCGGCATCAGCGTCGAGCGCCTGCATCCGCTGTTCGCCGAGTTGCGCACACCGTCCGGAACCCTCGCCATCGCGAGTTCGGCGACAGTTCCGTTGCTCGGTGAGAACGTCGCACAAGGGCGATCGAACCGCTCTATCATTCTGGACTTCCGCGTCGACGACGTCGATGCGACGTACGTGGCGCTCCAGGACACCGTCGCTGAATTCGTAAGAGTGCCGACAGACATGCCGTGGGGCAACCGTTCGCTCCTCCTCCGCGACCCCGACGGAAATCTGATCAACTTCTTCACCCCGATCGGAGAGTCTGCCCGAGCTCAGTTCACGGATTGACCCCGCTCACGTCGAGGGCTTGGAGATAGCTCGTCACATACCCTGTGCCGCAAGCGATGTCGGCGACGACCCACCGCCGGCACCGCGTACCAGCTCCGCGACGAGAGTCACGCTGGCGCGCAAGTAGGGGTTGTCTTCGAGCAGGTCCACAACCTTCTCGGCGTAGCCGGCAGCGTCGACGTCATACGACATACGACATACGACATACGAGTCTCGAACAGCCAGTCATTCGACATCATTTGGCGCTTCCGACAACGAGGAGAACAGGTGGACTCGCTCGACACGGGCGAGCCAGTCCGCAGCCATGACACGCAGAAAGTCCGGCCGTTCATGGGGCAACGCGTGGCCGGTGCCATCAAGCACGGCAGCTGTGGCGTGTCGATAGTGGGTGACGAGATCGAGGGCAGCCGCGTACCCGGCTGTCGAGTCCAGCCGTCCCGCCAGGATGAGCGTCGGTTCCTCGTATGCACGCGGAGAGGCGGGCGTGATTTCCCATTGCTCCCCGATTCACGCGAGCGCCGCTTCGTCCGCACGAGCCGCTCCCGGTGCCACGTACTGCTCGTACCGTGCGAGCATTTCCTGGGTGTGGATGACGAAGTAGTTGCGGAACGAGCCATCGCCGATCTCGTCCGACCCGACGATGACGGCATGATCAGGGACGTCCTGGCTGCCTCGGAGGATCGGGTAGATCAGTGCGAGCCCGGCGACTCGGTCCGGCTCCCGCGCAGCTATCGCTTGCGCGAAATATGCGCCTGCGGAGTGACCGATCAGTAAACAAGGCAGTCCGCCCGCGACCTGTCAGACGAATTCACGCAAGACCCCAAGCACGTCGTCGGCGCTGCACAGGTCGGCGGGGGCCACGGTCTGACCCATGCCGGGTAGGTCCGGATAGACCCGTCTGAACTCGTCCCTGCCATCGAAAATCGGCTCGAAACAGGCCTCGATCTCGTGGTGATCCACCCCGGCTCCGTGTAGCAGCAGCACGGGCCGACCGGCGCCGTGCTCCACGTAGTGGACCACCGTCGACCCGGCTTGCACCTCCATGCCACCAGGGTAGTGCGGTGCCCGGCTCGGCACGATGCTTGTCACGATCGACCGGGGACTTGACCCGCAAGGCCAAGAAGCTCGCTCCCCTGCTACTCAGACGGAAACGCAGTGACCGCCGGGAAACCGTCGCGATGATTCCGAGCTGTTCCAGCTGCAGTGTGTGGAGAAACTACCGCCATCGCGCGAGCGCCTCCCGCTCCGTAGACATCGTACGTCCGAGCAGTACCGCGATCTCGGTGGTCAGGACCGCGAATGGCGTTCTGATGCGAAATTCGGTCTAGATCAATAAGCGGCCTACGTGATGGCACCTTATTCATGCAAGGATGCCTCTGCATAAGCAAGGAGACGGTGCGGGCCGCTCGTAGCAAGGCCAGAGCATGCCCCTTGGTGCCGCAGACCAAGATTGCCGTCGATGACCCATTCGGGCTGGTCGATCAGATCAGCCTCGACGGCGGGACCTAGTATGCGTCGGAGAATCAGACGTTGGACGGGGACTCGACTACACGTTGAACCTAAACTCCACCACGTCACCATCGGCCATGATGTAGTCCTTGCCCTCCATTCGGACCTTGCCCGCAGCCTTGGCGTCGTTCATCGAACCGGCCTCGTCGAGGGCTTCGAACGAGACGATCTCGGCCTTGATGAAGCCCTTCTCGAAGTCGGTGTGGATGACGCCCGCCGCCTTCGGTGCGGTGTCGCCCCGACGGATCGTCCACGCACGCGCTTCCTTCGGGCCCGCCGTCAGGTACGTCTGCAGTCCCAGGGTGTGGAAGCCGGCGCGGGCCAGCTGCCGCAGGCCTGCCTCGTCCTGGCCGATCGACTCCAAGAGTTCTTTGGCGTCGTCATCGTCGAGCTCGAGCAGTTCACTCTCGACCTTCGCGTCGAGGAACACTGCGTCGGCGGGGGCTACCGCGGCGCGCAGCTCGTCCTTGCGCGCGTCATCGGTGAGGATGCCCTCATCGGCATTGAAGACGTAAAGGAACGGTTTCGCCGTCAGCAAATGCAGCTCGCGGACCGATGCCAGGTCGAATGAGTCCTTCGCGGAGAACAGCGTCTTGCCGCCGTCGAGGATCTCCTGCGCCTTATTCGCTGCACCGAGAAGGACAGCGAGGTCCTTGTTCTTGCGTGCGTCCTTCTCCAAACGCGGCAGCGCCTTCTCGAGGGTCTGCATGTCTGCGAGGATCAGCTCGGTCTCGATGACCTCGATATCGGCGAGCGGATCGACGCGACCGTCGACATGCACGACATCGTCGTCGGCGAATACGCGGACCACCTGGCAGATCGCATCGGCTTCACGAATGTTGGCGAGGAACTGGTTGCCCATCCCCTCCCCCTCGGACGCACCCTTCACGATGCCCGCGATATCCACGAAGCTCACCGTGGCGGGCAGGATCCGCTCGCTGTCGAAGATCTCCGACAGCCGATCAAGGCGGGCGTCGGGCAACTCGACGACGCCGACGTTCGGTTCGATGGTCGCGAACGGGTAGTTCGCGGCCAGCACGTCATTACGCGTCAGCGCATTGAACAGCGTTGATTTTCCGACGTTGGGCAGGCCGACGATTCCGAGGGTAAGGCTCACGGGGCGTCAGTCTATCCGCCGCCTTCGGCCTTCGCCGCCGCGGCATCCTCCTCGGCCACCGTCTCCCCCGCGGCCTTGCTTATCTGCTCCAAGATGTACCGGAGCGCGACCGCCAGGCACGACACTGCGGGCACTGCGAGGAACGCGCCGGTGATACCGAACAGCGTGCCGCCGAGCGTGACCGACAGCAGGACGATCACGGCGTGCAGATCCATCGACTTGGCCTGAAGCCACGGCTGCAGCACATTGCCTTCGAGCTGCTGCACCACGAGGATGATGCCCAGAACGATCAGCGCCTTCGTCACACTCGCGGACACGAGCGCGATCAACACCGCCAAGGCCCCCGCCACGAACGCACCGACGATCGGAACGAACCCACCGAGGAACGTGATCACGATCAAGACACCCGCCAGCGGGACGTTCAAGATCAACAGACCGGCACCGATCAATGCCGCATCGACGAAGCTCACGATGGCCTGCGTCCTGATGAAGCCGCCCAATGTGTTCCACATCCGCAGCAAGACCTCGCCGAGGTGTGACCGGTCCGGCGCGGTACCCATCGTACGGTTGAGCCACGGGACGAACTTGGGTCCGTCCTTCAAGAAGAAGAACACCAAGACTGCCGTCGTGAACAGGGTGACGAGCACAGACGTCGCGACGCCGACACCGTTAAAGACACCGGATGCGATGGCGCTGGCGCTCGCCTGCAGCTTGGCGGTGATCTCGTCGACGAACGAACTGATCTGCTCGTCACCCACGTTCAGCGGCGGCCCCTGCGCCCAGTCTTGAATCTTCTGGACGCCGTTGGTGGCCTGACTCGCGAGGGCAGGCGCCTGATCGACGATCGACGGGACGATGAGCCCGATGACACCTCCGACCACGCCGAGCGCAAGGAGTATCACCAGGAGCACGGCTGCGGCGGGCGGCACTCGACGCGCACGCAGCCACCGGACCGGAGGCCATAGGACGGTGGCGACAACGATCGCGAGAACCACGGGAAGCAGGATGACCCAGAACTTGGCGAGCACGATCAGCAGGACATATAGGAACGCAATGACGAGAATCATCTGCAGGCAGACGACCGACGTAGACCTGAGACCTGCCAAGAACACGCGTCCGCGCGATGTGCCCGCCGCACCTTCCACGCCCGGCTCGTCGGTCTCAGCCTCGTTAGAGGCTATACCGTCAGCGGCGACATGATCGGCCTCCTCAGCAGCCACGTATTCGGCAGGCACGTCATCGGCGCCGTCGGCCGATTCGGCTCCGTCGTTCGACTCCTTCACGCCCTCATGGTCACACAGTGGTCCGACAAATTCCGCCTGGCACACCGCCATGTCTGATTTCCGCTAGACGAAGCCTCTCGCACGTGACAGCGTTAGCGGTGTGAGAACGACACTCGCCCCGTCACCGCTCGACTTCGAGCGGTGCTACCGAGCACTCGCAGCGCGCGACACCCGGTTCGACGGCCAATTCGTCACCACCGTCCTGACGACCGGAATCTACTGCCGTCCGTCCTGCCCGGCCCGCACACCGAAACCCGACAACGTCCGGTTCGAGTTGACCGCCGCAGCCGCAGCCGCACGCGGCTTCCGCGCCTGCAGGCGGTGCCTTCCCGACGCGACCCCCGGCTCGCCGCTGTGGAACACCCGGTCCGATCTGGCGGCGCGCGCGATGCGCTTGATCGCGGACGGAGTCGTCGACCGCGACGGCGTCGGCGGACTCGCGGACGCCCTCGGCTACACCGAACGTCATATCAGCCGGGTGCTCGTGGCCGAACTGGGTGCCGGAACCGTCGCGCTCGCGCGGACACACCGAGCGACGGCGGCCCGGCTACTCCTAAACGGCACCGATATGTCGATCGGCGACGTCGCGTTCGCAGCGGGGTTCTCCAGCATCCGCCAGTTCAACGACACGATCCGCGAGCTCTACGACGCGACGCCGAGCGCCCTCCGCAAATCTGGCAACCGCACAGGGCGACCGCCGGCGGGCGACACGATCACGCTCCGGCTCCCGTTCCGACCGCCGTACGATGTCGCGTGGACTCTGTACGGCTTGGCCGCACATGCCGTAGACGGCCTGGAGCACTGGGACGGATCCACGTTCGAGCGCACGCTTCGTCTACCCCACGGTCCGGCGTCGGTGCGCCTGGCCATCGCAGGCGATCACGTCGTGACGACGTTCGAGCACCTCGACATGCGTGACCTGGGCGCCGCCGTCAACCGTGTCCGCCGCCTCCTGGACCTGGACGCCGATCCCGTCGCCGTCGACGATGCACTGGGCAGCGACCCGATCCTGCATCCGCTGGTGAACGCTCACCCGGGCATCCGGATCCCGGGCAGCGTCGACGGCGTCGAGACCCTCGTCCGGGTGATGATGGGCCAGCAGATCAGCGTGAAGGCCGCGCGCACCCGAATCGCCCGGCTGGTCGCCGACCTCGGTGAACCCGCGGGCTGGCCGTCCGTCGACGGACGGCCGAACCGCCTGTTCCCCACCTCAGAGGCGATCGCCGAGCACGGACCGTCTGTCTTGACCGGACCCGCGCGCTCCGTCCGATCGATCACCGCCGCGGCAGCCTGTGGAGGACGAATGGAACTCCACTCCGGGGTCGATGCGTCCAACTTACGAGCGGACCTGCTGCGTGTGTCGGGCGTCGGCGACTGGACCACCGACCAGGTCGTGATGCGGGTGACCGGTGATCCAGACGTCCTCACCCGCCACGATCTGGTGATCGACCGGGCACTCGCCGGCCTC
>NZ_JBQEDL010000019.1:0-80359 GCF_052106715.1 Gordonia sp. (in: high G+C Gram-positive bacteria) | reverse complement strand
AGGCGACCGACACCGGTAATCCGACGCTCTCGGCGATGATCCGGCCGACAGGCACCGCGCTCCAACCGAGTCGCGGGTGATCGACCTCGCCGCCGTCGACGACGCGGCCGCCGATCGCGACGCCCGCCCACAGCAAACGCTTGCCGACCCAGCGGTCGGCGAACCGACGTGCGCTCGCACCGATGGAGGCCACGACCTCCTCGGGCGTTCCCTCCTGCGGTGTCGGGATCGCGATGGCGCCGACGACACGGTGCATGAGATCGTGCGTGGTGATCGACGTCGACCGAAACCCGATATGGATGCCGACCGTCAGGAATCCGGTGCTGTTGATCTCGAACGGGACGCGCGGGCGACCGACTGCGCCGGGCGGCGTCAGATCGGCGCGCTCGCGAATCACGCCGACCTTGAGTAGCGCGCTGACCTGGCGGTTGACGGTTGAGATCGAGAGCCCGGTCGCCGCTGCCGCATCGTCACGGAACACGGGTCCGGACACTCGAGCGGTACGCAGGACGAGGGCCGCGGCTTTCGTGGAGAGTTGGAGTCCGGCAGTCGCGATGTGCGTCGCGGGGGCCGCGGCGACCGCGCGGGCCGAGCGCCGGGCTGCCGGGCGAACCGAGACCGGAACTTCGACGGTAGACGCAGGGATTCGGGGAGAGAGTGTGGAAGTCATTTTTCGTGCGGGTCCTTGTGCTGGACGCCCGATCGGGTGAAGACCCGGTCGCAGCGTGCGGGTGCCCGCACAGGCGGCGGGCTGGAAGATTGGGCTGAATCAGCGCATTCGACAGCAACACAGGACTCGGGGCAGCGGCAGACGGCAACCCAGAGCGGTGGTCATGTAGGTGACCTCCGGGATTGCGTACGGCTGACGAGTCATGGTGCCGAAACTAGCAAGGACCCGTGCCGAAAGGCAAGTGACGTGCGACGACTAACCTGAGGAAGTGACCATCGACACTATCCTTCGCTGCCCGCCAACCACCGTCGCGGAGCTATGAGATGGGCGCCGTCTACCTGGTGAGGCATGGCCAGGCGCCCGCCCACGCGTACGGCGTCGGCACGGCAGCCGCAGGCGCCCCTGGACTCACCGACCTCGGGTTCGCGCAGGCGCGCCGCACCGGCGGCGTCCTCGCCGCATTGGTACCCGGATTCGACGCTGCGATCTCCGGTGACCTTCCCCGCCAGACCGCGACGCTGCACGGCGTCCTCGAAGCGTTCGACGCTCCTCCCGAGAAGATCGTCGACCCGGCGTGGAACGAGTACGCCCTCCCGCCGTCGGTCACGTCCGTCGACTCTTCGCTCTACGATGATCGGGCTCGCTATCAGCAGGCTCTCGACGTCGCGCTGGCCGGCTGGATCGAAGGCGACACCGCCGACGGGGGCGAGAGCTACACCGATTTCGCAAGACGTACGCGGGAAGCCGCCGACCGGGCTGCGTCACTCGCGGGCAGCGGGAAGAACGTCGTGGCCGTCTCCTCGGCGGGCACCATTTCACAACTTCTCGCCCAACTGTGGAGCGTGCCGGGCACCCAGTGGCCCACTCTGCACCGCACCTTTGTGAACGCGTCGATAACGAAACTCATCGTCGGCCGCCGAGGTCTGCAGGTCGTCTCGTTCAACGAGCACGCCCATCTCGCGGGCCAGGGCGACGGATTGATGACGTACCGATGACCCTGACCGTCGTCGACATCGACACTGCAGACGCGCCTCCCGACGCTGTGGAAGAGTTCGGCGGCGTCGTCGTCGGGATGACCGGTTCCGGTGCGGCGCCTGCTGATTCGGCGGCGCAGGCCTGGCTCGATCATGCGTCCTTCACCATCACGTCGGGGCAGGCGACCGATCGACGGATCGTCCACGTCGACTCGATCGACGACGCGCTCGCGACGCTCGACGACCGGGTCTCGCGGTACCCGGTCGCCGCGACCGTGTGCGACGACGTCCTACGGGCACACCCTGCCAACGGCACCCGGCAGGGACTGACCATCGAGTCACTCGCGTATTCGACGTTGCAGGGTGGTCGTGAATTCGCCGAGTGGCTGCACGATCAGGGGCCACGCGTGCGCCACGAGCAGGACGATCCCATTCTGCTGCACCGGGACGGTCCCGAACTGGAGATCCGGTTCAACCGACCTGACCGCCACAACGCGTTCAGCAACGCGTTGCGCGCCGGGTTGATCGACGGACTGCGGGTTGCCCTCGCCGACGACACCGTCGACGCGGTCACGTTCACCGGGAGCGGCCCGTCGTTCTGCAGCGGCGGCGACCTTCGGGAGTTCGGTCTCCTGACCGACCCCGCCGACGCTCACCTGGCCAGGACTCGGCACAGCCCGGCGATACTCCTCGCCGCACTCGGCGACCGCCTCGGACCGACGTTGCACGCCCGCGTGCACGGCGCCGTCCTCGGCAGCGGGCTCGAGATGGCCTCGTTCTGCGGAACCGTGACGGCAGAACCCGGAGCGGTCTTCGGTCTTCCCGAACTCCGACTCGGTCTGCTTCCGGGCGCTGGTGGCACCGTCAGCGTGCCGCGACGCATCGGCCGCTGGCGGGCCGCGTACCTCGTCCTGTCCGGTGCACAGATCGACGTCGACACCGCGGCCGACTGGGGGCTGATCGACGGAGTCGAGCCGTATGCCGACTGACCAGACTGCCGTGCTCGATCGCTGGGCCGCCGGCGGAATGGCACGACTGACTTGTACGGACGACGGCACTCCCGACTTCTCCAGAGCTGCTGTCCTCACCGAGGCCGACCGTCTCGCGCGACCCCTCGGCCAGAATGCGAACACGCTGCTGACGGGCCGGTCCGGCATGACGGGTCGTCGCGGGCACGGTCGCGTCTCGGTCGGCGGATCCACTCGTCTGCTGCAAGCGTCCGACGGATGGATCGCCGTGACCTTGTCTCGCCCCATCGACCTCGATTCACTGCCCGCGCTTCTGGAGACGTCCGAGCCGATCGTCCACCCGTGGCGCACCCTCGCTCACGCCGCACGTATGCGCAACGCGAGCGAGATCGTCGAGCGCGCCCAGCTTCTGGGTATCCCGGCGGCCACACTCGGAGCCGTGGCGCCAGCTCCGCCGATGTCTGTGCGACGGTGGCCGCGCGGGCAACAGCCGATGGGCCCGGACCTTCTCGTCGTCGATCTGTCCTCGATGTGGGCGGGCCCGCTGTGCGGTCAGATCCTCGCCGGGCTCGGTGCGACCGTCGTCAAAGTCGAGAGTCCGTTGCGCCCGGACGGCACTCGGGCAGGCGACCCGGACTTCTTCCGGTGGATGAACGGAAGAAAGTCGTTCTACTCCGCCGATCTGCGCGCCGACGGCGCACGGCTCGGACGACTCCTGGACGCGGCCGACGTCGTCATCGAGGCCTCCCGACCGCGGGCTCTGGTGCAGGCCGGTCTGGACGCGCACTCACGCGCCGACCGACCGGGACGCGTATGGGCCCGGATCACCGGGTACGGACCGGATCATCCGATGCGCGTCGCGTTCGGTGACGACGCCGCCGTTGCGGGCGGACTCGTTGGGCGGTCCTCCGCCGGTCCGATCTTCTGCGGGGACGCGATCGCCGACCCGCTGACCGGCATCACCGCCGCCCATGAGGTCGTGGCGTCACTGAACCGCGGTGGCGGCGAGATCATCAACGTCGCCATGGCCGACGTGGCCGCCACCTTCGCGGCACTACCGACGCTCCCCGACCCGCGGCGGGCCGTCGAACTAGGCGAGCCACGCCCACCCGATCCCGACGCCCAGCAAACCCTGCCGTCCGCCGCGTGGGTGGATGCCCTGGTCGCGGCCAGAGTGGAACCCACATGCTGATCCGACAGGTGTGGCTCCGCTCCGGTGAGCTCGTGGACGTTCGCATTCGGGACGGATCCATCGAGAGCGTCGGCGCCGACCTTCGCCCCGTGCGCGGCGAGGATGTCATCAACGCGGCCGGACACACGATCATCCCGGGACTACACGACCACCACCTTCATCTGGCTGCATCCGCCGCAGCGGAACGATCGACTCGCGTCGGACCCGCCGACGTCACCGACGCAGCCGACTTCGCGTACACCCTGGCGACCGCGTCACCCTCCGACGACGGGTGGGTCCGCGCCGTCGGTTACCACGAGTCCGTCGCGGGCCCGCTGGACCGCGACGTCCTCGACCGGATCGAGCCGAGCCGGCCGGTCCGTGTCCAGCATCGGACCGGCGCGATGTGGTTCATGAACACGGCAGGCCTACGGCGAGCAGGCGTGTCCGCGCATCCGTCTGGGCGGCTGTTTCGTTCCGATCACGCCGTCGCATCTGCGCTCACCGGCTTCGCCGAGCTCCGCACGGTCAGCGACCGGCTGCTGGGTTGCGGCGTCACGGGCGTCACTGAGGCCACTCCGGATCTGACCGATTCAGGTCTGCGTCTCCTCGACGACGCCGTCGGTCGCGGCGACGTACGTCAACGCGTCCACGTCCTCAGTGATCCTCTGAACAGGGAGTACCCACATCTGACGTTCGGTCCGGTCAAGCGGATCATCGATGACGACATCGACTTCGCCGAGTTTCAGGAGTGGGTCGCGCAGACTCATCGGAAGGGCCGACCAGTCGCCGTCCACTGCGTGACCGCATTCCAATTGATCGTCACGGTGACGGTCCTGCAGACGGTTGGCGCTCTACCCGGAGATCGTATCGAGCACGCGGCCGTGGTCCCGGACGACCTGTTGCCTTCGCTCGCCGATCTCGGTGTCGTCGTAGTGACACAGCCGATCTTCATCGCCGAACGCGGCGACGAGTACCTCGCCGAGGTTCCCGCCCAGGAGCACCCCCACCTTTGGCGGCTCGCCGGCTTCACCCGCGCAGGAATCGACGTCGCGTGCAGCACCGACGCACCGTTCGGCGGACCCGATCCGTGGTCGTGCATGCGCGCGGCCCGGGACCGCCTCACCCCGTCCGCACGCGTGGTGAACCGGGACGAAGCCGTTGACGGCGCGACGGCGTTGACTCTGTTCCTCGGTTCCCCGGACGCCCCGGCGCGACCACGCACGGTCTCGGTGGGAGCGCACGCGGATCTCTGCCTTATCGCCGCTACGCCCGAGGTCCTGCACCGAGAGCTTTCAGCCGATCTCGTCAGTCAAACCATCGTCGGTGGCCTCGTGCACCAGTACCGGACCTGATTCAGGCGCCGCCCGACTCACGCACGATGCATGTTCGTTCCCGGCCGGGTCACGATGGCCTGCGGGAGGACCGCCCATCGTGACAGCCCGGTCACGCTGTACGCCAAGTGAGCGATGTCGTCGCCGGTGATCATCTCGTCGGCCGGGATCGCGTCCTCGCCCTTGGTCCATTCGGACATGTCGGTGTCGACGTAGCCCGGGCAAATCGACGTCGCGGACACTCCGTGCACGGACTGCTCGAGGTTGAACGTCTCGCACATCGAGATGAGTGCGGCTTTGGTCGAGCCGTAAGCGAACAGATCGGGTTCGGGGTAAACGCCGGTGATCGACGAGATCGCCAGGACCTTGGCTCCGACGGTCTTGCTCACCGTGGCCTTCATGCTCTCGAGCAGGGCTTGGGTGAGTTGGAACGGTGCCCGCACGTTGACCTGGTAGAGCTTATCGAGGCGGCGTGCGGGGAAGTCGGCGAAGGCTCCCATACTGCCCATGCCCGCGTTGAGGATGAGGCAGTCCGTGCGGCCGTACTCCTGGAGATGGCGCACGGCGAGAGCAGCGACCGCTTCCTCGTCGGACATATCGGCAGGCACCGAGAGGACACGGCCGCCATGTGCGCGAAGCGCTTGCGCGCGTTCCTCGAGTGCGTCGACGCCGCGTGCACTGATCGTCAGATCCCAGCCCTCGCGGGCGAACCGCGCGGCGACTGCCGCTCCGATGCCGCGGGACGCTCCGGTCACCAGTGCCACTCTGCGTTCGGTCACGACACTGCCTCCAGTCCTCGAGAGATGAATGTTGCGGTGGCCTCGCCAGCGAGTTCGGCACCGCTGCCACCGGATTCGCCGCCTTCGCGCGCGCGGTGGCTGATGCCTGCGGCGATGACGCCGAGTTTGAGGTTGGCCAGGCCGAGGTAGAACTCCCAGTCGCCAAGGTCTTTCCCGGAAGCCTGGACGTAGCGCTGTGCGAGCTCGTCACCACTCGGGTAGCGGTCACTGGTCCACGCGGCCTCGAATCCGAGGACGGCGGAGAAGACCGGTTCGCGGTAGACGGACATGAGCGCGATGTCAGTGATCGGATCACCGAGCGCGGACAGCTCCCAGTCGACGACCGCGGCCACCGCGCCGGGGTCGCCGGGCTTGAGGATCGCGTTGTCGATCCGGAGGTCGCCGTGCACGATCGCGGCGCCTGCGGTCTCGGGCACACGGTCGCTCAAGATGCCGACGAGCCGATCGAGGTCGGGCAGTTCGCGATCCTTCACGATGCCCCACTGCCGCGACCACAGTCGAACCTGGCGCGCAGCGAAACCGTCGGGGCGCCCGAATTCGCCGAGGCCGACGGCTTCATAGTCGACGGCGTGCAGGTCGGCCAGCGTCTGCACGAGCGCATGCGCGCCCGACGTCACCTGTTCGTCGGTGAGCGAGGCCAGATCGTCGACGGACCTGACGACGGGGCCCTCGACGTAGTCGACCACCGTGCACGGTGCGCCGATGACCTCACCGGACCGATCGATGGCGACCGTTCCCGCAACCGGGACCGCGGTGTCGGCGAGAGCCGAGGTGACCGCCCATTCCCGTTCCATGTCGTGCGCAGACGGCGTGAGTCCACCCATCGGCGGCCGACGCGCAACCCAGTGGTTGGCGTCGTCGCGGACATCGAACGTCAGGTTGGAGCGGCCGCCACTGATCAGTTCGATCTGCAGGTTACCGACTACATCGAGGTCGTTGCGGGACAGGAGTTCTCGTAGGTTCTCAGCTGTGAGGCCGGGGTGCTCACTCACGGGTTTCCTTCGTGTCGCGGAGTCAGTTGGCTGTGCGGGACTTACGGGCTCGACCGACCGCCCGCTTGGCGATGGCCCAACGGTGCACCTCGGACGGTCCGTCGTAGATGCGGAACGGACGCAGTTCGCCCGCCAGCCTGGCCAACGGAAGGTCGTCGGAGACGCCGAGTCCGCCACACATCTGCATGCTGCGGTCGACGACGCGCGAGAACGCTTCGGCGCCGAATGTCTTGGCGATGGACGTAGCGTCGGATGCGTGAGTGCCTTCGTCGAGTTCCCAACACGCTCGGACCAGGAGGGCACGAGCCGCGGCGAGGTCGATCTCGTTGTCGGCGATCTGCTGTTGAATCATGCCGAGATCGCCGAGGCGGCCGCCGAAGCCCTGACGCTGGTCGACGTAATCGAGGGCGATCTTGTGTGCCCGGACGGCCGAGCCCATCCAGCGCATGACGTGAGTCATCCGGGCCGGTCCGAGTCGGACCTGCGCGTAACGGTAGCCCTCGTCGACCGCGCCGAGGACGTCGTCCTCCGGCACGAAGAGGTCGGTGAACGTGACCTCGCAGTGTCCGCCGATCATCGACATGTCCGTGGTATGAATGTGGCGGTCGACGCTGATTCCGTCCCTGTCGTGGGGTGCCAGGAACATGGTGGCTCCGCCGCGGTCGCCTGCCTCACCGGTGGTGCGCGCCATGATGATGTAGAAACCTGCCCCGTCGGCGCCCGTGATGAATCGCTTCTTGCCGTTGATTCTCCATCCACCGTCGACGCGGACCGCCGTCGTGTTGAGGGCATTGGGATCGGCGCCTGCACCCGGTGAGGGCTCGGTCATCGCGAATGCGCTCCGGACCTCGCCAGTGGCCAAAGGCTCAAGGTAGAGCTGGCGCTGTCGGTCGTCGGCGATGTGGGCGAGCATGTGCACGTTGCCTTCGTCGGGCGCACCGATGTGCAGCGCGACCGGGCCGAACGTCGATGCGCCCGCGGCCTCGAAGACCGGTGCGCGCTCGGACATGTTCAGTCCGAGACCTCCGAACTCGACGGGCGCGTGCGGCGCGAAGACGCCGGCGGCCTTGGCCTTCGCGTTGAGTTCTCGACGGATGTCGTCGCCGCCCGCCGCGGTGATGTCACCATCGAACTCGTTCTCGACGGGCAACACGTGTTCGGCGATGAACGACTCGGTCTTGGCGACCAACTCGACGACTTCGGATCGATACGCAAGGTCGATCGACATGTACAGCACTCCCAACTCCCGACCGAGTGATCGCTCGGTTCAGCGTCGAGCTTCCCATGCCTCCTACGTCACGTCAAGGCACCGGGCACATCCCGACGAGCTTCAGTCCGTGACGTGTCCGACGATGGCCCGTGCGTACTCGAGATTCCGATCGATGAGCTCGTCCGGGCCGAGCTCGCCGTCCGACCGGTACCAGGTCGACAGCCCTACGCACATCGTCGCGACGGCTCGCGCCGCCCCCTTCGGGTCCACCGTGCAGAACGCGCCGGACTGAACACCCGCGACCACGATCTCGTCGACCATCCGTTGCTGGCGCACACGGTGACCGATGTAGCGCGGTCGGTAATCGTTGTCCAAGCTGCGCATCTCAGTGGATCCGACGAACGCCTGTTCACGGCGATACATGTGGAAGCGCAGTAGCGATTCGACCACCGCGTCGAACTGGGCCAATGGATCTTCGCCCGCCTCGAAGATCGCTTGCTCAGAACGCCGCAGGAGGTCGGCCATCGTCAACTCGAGGAGCCCCTGCAACAACGACTGTTTCGACGGATAGTGGTGGTACAGCCCAGGAACGGACAGCCCCGCGCGAGCGGCGATCTCACGTACCGATGTCCCGTGGTAGCCGTGCTGGACGAACACCTCGAGGGCCGCGCGCAACGGCGCAGGCAGGTCGACGGCTCCGTAGTCCCGCCATGAGCCGAATACCTCGACATCGGCGGTCACCGGTCACCCGCCACATGCGATCGAGACTCCGGCCAGAGCATGTGAGCACACAGGTCGACGAGCCGGTCCTTGTCCATCGTGAACCTGCCCTCCGTCCAGGACGCGAGCACCCGGCCGAATCCGCCGACCTGGAAATGCGACGCCGCCATCAACTCCTCCTCATCCCGAACTGTCGAGCCATCGGGCACTCTCGAGACCTGCTGCACCGATCGCGAAGTGAGCGCCGCGAACAGGTCGATCGACTGGGCCCGGCGCTCGGTCAGCACCGGACTTCCCAATGCATCGGAGAAGATCAGCCGACCTTTGCGACGATCTTCGTCGATGACATCGACTATCGCACGCACCGCACCCGTCACCTTGCCCCGCGGGTCGATACCCGCCTCGAACGCGAGTCGCGCGCTCTCCGCGATCTCCGTGATCACGCCATCGTAGGTGGCGCCGACCAGAGCGTCCGCATTGTCGAAGCTCTCATAGAAATAGCGTGGCGTCAGGCCGGCGTGTGTGCAGATCCCGCGAACAGTCACCTGTCCCGCTTCTGGTTCGCTGAGAAGGTCGAGCGTGGCGTCCAACAGTGCCGCGCGACGCCGGGCGACCCGCGCGTCGCCGGCCTCCCCTCCATACGACCGCAGTTCGCCTGCTCCCTGACTCGCCTCACTCACGATGTCCATACTGACACTCCTCGCCTCCAAGCAAGCACTTCCAGGCTTGACACTGGGCAATCAGACGCGTTCAATCAATAATTGAAAACGTTTGTTATCAGTTTAGGGGAGTGCCATGACCGCCGAAGCCATCGAGGAGTTCGCGACCGAGACCGTTCCGGCTCGCACACGCGCAGAGCTCGACGAGCAGCAGATCACCACCATGGGACTCCTCGGTCCCGCGCTGCTGTCCGGCCCGGCCAACGTCATCATGCAGTTGAGCCACCCGGCTGTCGGATACGGCGTCTACGAGAGCAAGGTCGACTCGGGCAACTTGTACAAGCATCCCGTCAAGCGCACCCGAACCACTCTGACCTATCTGGCAGTCGCCGCGATGGGCGGACCCGAACTCCGCCGAAAGTACCGCCAGGCCGTCAATCGCTCGCACGCCCAGGTCCGGTCCACCGAATCGAGTCCGGTCAAGTACAACGCCTTCGATCCCGGTCTCCAGTTGTGGGTCGCCGCCTGCCTCTACCGCGGATGGGAGGACTGTGTGCGGCTCTTCGGTGACGAAGCCGACCTCACCGAGGAGGCTTACCGTCAGGGCGCCGTCATGGGCACCACCTTGCAGATGCCTCCGGAGATGTGGCCCGCGACCCGCGCGGACTTCGAGGTCTACTGGAACTCAGTACTCGACGACATGGTCATCGACGACGTGATCGGCAGCTACCTGAAGTCGCTGGTCCGCCTCGAGTTCGCGTCGCCGATTCTTCGCGTGCTCGCCGGCCGATTCTCGGAGATCATGACGATCGGTTTCCTGCCGCCGGAGTTCCGCGACAAGATCGGCTTCACCCAGACCAGGTCGGCGAAGTTTCTCTTCAACGCCAACACTCGGACCTTACGTGCCGTCGTCCACACTCTTCCGCGGTCGTGGCGCCAGTTCCCATTCAACATCCTCCTCGCCGACCTCAAGTGGCGGCTGCGTACCAACCGCCCCCTGGTCTAGGCGGCCGAGGCGATCGATCCGACCGCGTCACGAGCAAGCAGAGCTAGCCGACGAGCGCGGTCCGCACGCTGACCCGAATATCAGGACTCACTGAGCAGGACCGCTATCGTGCCGTCATCCAACGCATCGAAGGTGTGCCCGACGTCGCCCGGATAGTTGATGTAGTCGCCGGTCGCGAGTTCGACGGGCGATTCGGTCGGGCCGACCAGAGCCCGTCCGCAACAGAGGATCACGTGTTCGACGACTCCGCGCGCATGCGGTTCGGACACTCGCGGTCGTCCTCGGTCCGCCCTGATCAGATACACGTCGCGGCGGGTCCCGGGCCGTGCGGCCGACAGGAGCGTCGCCGTGTACGAGTCAGCTTCGCTTGCGCCGATCGTCGGGCCGCCCCCCAATCGAATCACTTCGACGAGGGGCCGCGGTGGGTCGACCAACACCGAGAACTGGACTCCGAGCGCCACACTGAGCGACCACAGCGTCTCGATGCTCGGATTTCCCTCGCCCGACTCGAGCTGCGACAGCGTCGACTTCCCGACACCTGCGCGTCGCGCCAGTTCAGCGAGCGAGATCCCGGCGCGCGACCGTTCGCGTTTGAGTGACGCAGCGACGAGCTTCTGCGGACTCATTTCACGACCGTTCGCTGAAATGGCCGATCGTTCATCTTGACGGACATCATCCACACCCTCCATCATAGTGGACATGCGTTCGCCATACTGGGATATCGCCCGTTCGAGCGACTCCGTTCGCTCGGCAACGGGACCTGCTCGACGAGTAGCGACGGCTGCGCGAAGGACGATCGGCGTCTTCCCTCGCGAGATCGCCGCGATCGGCCTCTCGATGTGGATCGTCGGAACCTCGTACGGTGCGGCAGCGCACGGCATCGGTCTGGCCTGGTGGCAGATCGTCCTGATGGCGTGCGTCGTCCTCGCCGGTTCGTCAGAGTTCGTGGTGGTGTCGGTCATCGCGGGCGGCGGTCTGCCACTCGTCGGCGCACTCGCCGGGCTTCTCGTCAACGTCCGCAACTTCTCGTACGGCCTGTCGGCCGGACGGTTTCTGGATCGCCGTCGCACCATGTTCGTCGCCGCACACATGGTGAACGACGAGACCGCCGTGTACTCCGCCCCGCACCGGGAACCCGCGCAGGCCCGCAAGGCGTTCATCGTATGCGGCGTGACCGTCGCACTGTGCTGGCCGATTGGCGCACTCACCGGCGCACTCGTCGGCCAGGTGATCGGCTCCCCCGAAGCACTGGGGCTCGATGCCGCCTTCCCTGCGTTGCTCATCGCCCTCGCGTTGCCTGCGCTGCGCGATCGCGACACCCGCTGGGCAGCGATCTTCGGAGCGTCGATCGCAGTAAGCACCGCCGGCCTCGTCGCCGCCGGGCTCCCCGTCTTACTGTCCCTGGTCGGAATCCCGCTCGGACTCCTCGTGACGGGCCGTGGATCTCGTAACCGGAGCGAGGCCGCCTCGTGAGCGGGTGGCAGTTCGCTTGCGCCGTCGCCCTCTTGGCAGGCGGAACTTATGCGATCCGGTTGGCCGGCGTCGCACTGCGAGCAAGAAATTCCGTGTCGCCCGGGGTGGAAGCACTTCTGGAACGGTCGACGATGGTGCTGTTGATAGCCGTCGGACTCACCGGCACTCTGTTCGAGGGAACTGACTTCGCCGGGCCTGCGCGTCCGATAGGGGTGGCTGCCGGAGCGGTCGCCGCATGGCTGAGGGCGCCGCTCGTCGTCGTCATCGTCGCGGCAGCGGCGTCGACGGCGCTACTTCGCGTGGTCGGGGTGCCGTGACATCGTCGCGGCGTCACACCCGCTTGAGTGCCGACCTGTCGAGCGTCTGGACGTCCGTGTGACCGGACAGGCCGAGGGTGAGGTCGAGTTCGGCGACGATGTTCGCAACCACATCGCGTGCGCCCCGCGCACCTGCGAGGGCGAGACCGTACATGTGCGGGCGACCGATGCAGACGGCGTCAGCACCGAGCGCGAGCCCTTTAAACACGTCCGAACCGGTGTAGAAGCCGGAGTCGACCAGCACTCTGATCCGACCGTCAACGGCGTCGACGACGTCGACAAGGGCGTCGGCCGATGAGATCGACCCATCCACCTGGCGACCGCCGTGATTCGAGACGATGATGCCGTCGACACCGACGTCGACGGCCTGCCGGGCGTCGTCAGGATGCAGGATGCCCTTGAGGACGATCGGCAGATTGGTCAGGTCACGGAGCGATGCGATGTCGACCCAGTTCAATGTCGGCCGCGAATAGATGTCAAGAAAGGTCTCGACCGCAGCGCGCGGCTCAGGCGCAGTGAGATTCCGACGGAAATCGCCTGGCACGTTCTTCGCGATCGACAGCAGAGTCTTGATCGCACCCACGCTGACCTCGGGCTTGTCTCCGACTGCGCCTTTGAGCCGTTCGGCGACGATCTCCCAGAACGTCGGATCTGACGTGTACTGGTCGATTCCTTGGGCACGCGCGAACGGCAGCGATCCCAGGTTGAGATCCTGCGGCCGCCACCCGAGCATCGTCGTGTCGAGGGTGACGGCGATGGCCGCCGCTCCCGCCTTCTCGGCGCGGCTCACCAGACTGCGCACGAGCCGATCGTCGGTGGACCAGTAGAGCTGAAACCAGCGCGGCGCACCCGGCCGAACGGACTCCATCTCGGCCGCGACCTCCTCCATCGGTGCGCAGCCCTGGTTAGAGAAGATATACGGCAGCCCGAGCTCGGCCGCAGCGCGTCCGATGTGGACGTCGGCCCGATCATGGGCGAGCGCGCCCGCACCGACCGGCGAGAAGAGGAGCGGTGCAGGCAGCTTCTGCCCGAATAACTCGGTCTCGAGATTCCTCTCGCTCGTGTCCCGGAGCATGCGCGGCACAATCGCCCACCGATCCAGGGCGTCGCGGTTCGCGGTCATCGTCCGGCCTTCACCCGCGCCTCCCGCGATGTACGCCCAACCGCGCGCACTCGTTCTCGCCTGGGCACGACGCTCCAACGTCGCGAAGTCGGTCGGCACCGACGGCGTGCGCCCGTGAATGCCTGCGCGATAGATCTCGTTCTGGCGCGCACGCCCGTAGTTCTCAACCATGGCGTTCATTGTTGCCTACCACGGGCCGATACGGGCCACCGTAGGGCGCACACCTACTCGCGAGTCAGGAAGAAGTAGAAGTGGCGGTCCCTGACCAGCGAGGTGCTGCCGTTCATGACGCCCATCAACGTGTCGTCGTCGACGCGCTTGAAATGGTCGATCACCGGCTGTCCGTCGTACACCATCGACGCGGTGAGCTCGCCGCGGAATTCCACCATCCACAGACTGGCGCCGCCCTTGCCGACGTCGAGGTTCGAGTACAGTTCGCCGTCCGCGTCACGGCAGACCATGGGCGCGACGTCGTACCGCCCACGCAGCCACTTCCCGTGCCAGCCGACCTTCGACAACTGTCCGTCCAGCACATGGCCGGTCGGCAATTCCCCACCGCGCCAATCGCCGATCACGTCGTCGATTCCGACCGGCGACAGCGCCGCCCAGATCACGTCGAGGTCGCCGGGCGCATTGACCTTCTGCGAGTGGACCAGACGCCGAAACTCGACGACGGCCTGCTGCTCCGTAAGTTGACTCATGCTCCGGGACTCTACGAGAGCGAGCCCGTGGAGGGAAATCTGACAGTGATCGTTATCAGTTACCCCGCGGCGCGATCACGGACCGACGCCTGGAGTGCGGCGAGAAGATCGGACACGTCGTCGTCGCCGTCATCGGACTTCGCGGGCTCCGGCTCGGTGAACGCCTCACCGCCGTCGGCCTTCGCCTCGATCAATTTGCTCAACTCCACCTGATAGGTGTCCTCGAACTGTGACGGCTCGAAGTCGGACGCCATGGTTTCGATGAGCGATTCCGCCATATCGAGCTCTTTATCGCGGATCTCGACATCGGCGGACAAGAACTCGAAGTCGGGGACTCGGACCTCGTCCGGCCACAGCAGCGTCTGAAGCGTCATCACACCGTCGATCACGCGGAGAGCAGCGAGTCGGGTCCGATTGCGGAGCGTGAAGTTCGCGATCGCGAGACGCTCGGTCTGCTGCAGTGCTTTGGCAAGCAGCACATACGCTTTCGGCGACTTGGACGACGGCTCCAGATAGTAGGGTTTGTCGAAGTAGATGGGATCGACCTGATCGATCGGGACGAACTCGAGGATCGCGATCTCCGGGCTCCGCGCGACCGGGAGTTCGGCGAGGTCCGCCTTCGTCAGGATCACCGGCTCACCGGAATCGGACTCATAGGCGTTGGCGATGCTCGAGTACTCCACCTCCGTGTCCGTGCCTTCACGCACACGCCGATAGCGGATCCGAGTGCCGTCCTTGGAGTCCACCTGGTGCGAACTCCGGTCGTGGCTCTCGGTTGCCGAGTACACCTTGACCGGCACGTTCACCAGACCAAAGCTCAGATCACCCTTCCAGATGGAGCGCATGGGACGATTGTGCCACGCATCGCACGCCCCGAGCAGCCCGAACGCCTTTGGCGAATGGGGCAGAATCGATGTCATGCCCGGGTCCAAGCTGGAGGTCGACGGTCGGTTCCTCACGGTGACGAACCTCGACAAGGTGATGTACCCAGGCGACGGCACTCGAAAGTTCGACGTTCTCCAGTACGTGATCGCGATGGCCGACGTGATGCTGCCGCACCTCGCCTCGCGGCCGATCACACGCAAACGCTGGCCGCACGGCACCGGGTCGAGTCCGTTCTTCGAGAAGGCGCTCCCGCCGGGGACGCCGGACTGGTTGGCCCGCTTCACGATCGCTCACGCTGAGGGCAAGACGGTGTACCCCGTCGCCCGGTCGGCCGCCGACCTGGTGTGGTTGACGCAGATGGCAGCGCTGGAGCTGCATGTGCCGCAGTGGCGCATCGACTTGTCCGGCGTCGGATCGGCGGGCGAGCAGTCACGCCGCACCGACCGTCTCGTCCTCGACTTGGATCCCGGCCCCGACGTCCCTCTGCATCGATGCGCCGACGTCGCACTCGCGATCCGCGACGTCCTCGCCGACGCCGGTCTCGACTCGTATCCGGTGACGAGCGGAGGCAAAGGGATCCATGTCTACGCGAGGCTCCCGGCTCCGGTGAAATCGGAGTCGGCGCGGGCCGTCGCCAAGCAGATCGCCGACTCGCTGGCCGCCGCACATCCGAAGGACGTCACCGCGTCGATGTCGAAGTCCGCACGGACGTCGAAGGTGTTCCTGGACTGGAGCCAGAACACGGCGGCGAAGACGACCCTCGCCCCGTACTCCTTACGCGGCAGCGAACGCCCCTGGGTCGCGGCGCCTCGCACCTGGGCCGAGCTCGCCGACCCGTCGATCGCCCAACTCGACTTCCGCGAGGTCCTCGACCGGTTCCACGAATCCGGCGACTTCCTCGCCGGCCTCGACCCGGCCGTGGAGACCGCCACGGACCGGACCGTCGATCTCGGCGAGTACCGCAAAGCACGCGCGTCCCGCCACAAGAACGACACCGGCCCCACCCGGATCGCCGGGACGGTCTCCGGCGTCAGACCGATGCTCGCCGCCGACGAACCGATCGACGGACTGACCGACGACGTGTGGGCGTTCGAAGGCAAGTGGGACGGGTACCGGATTATCGTGCATCACGACGACGGTGACGTCCGATGCTGGTCACGGTCCGGGGTCGACATGACCGACGACTTCCCGGAACTACGCGAACTCGGTGCCGTTCTCCGCGGATTCGACATCGTCCTGGACGGCGAGATGGTCGCGTTCAATGCGGCAGGGCGCACCGACTTCGGCCTCCTCGCCGGGCGGAATCGTCGCGACGACGAATACACGCTGCGCTACCTCGTCTTCGACGTCCTCGAACTGAACGGCACCGATCTCACCACCACTCCGTGGAACAGACGACGACAGATCCTCGACGAGCTCGAGCCGGTAATCGAATCAGCGTCGGTCGCCGACGTCCCGCCCCTGCTTCCGGGTCCGGGATCGTCCGCCGCCGAGCACGCCCGGTCGAGCGGGTGGGAGGGGATCGTCGCCAAACGCCGCGCGTCGACCTACCAATCCGGCCGCCGCAGCTCCGACTGGCGTAAACACAAGAACTGGAACGACATCGAAGTGGTGATCGGCGGATACCGACCCGGACGCGGCAGCCGATCGGGATCGATCGGCTCACTGTTGGTCGGGTTACCCGACGAGACCGGCTTACGGTACGTCGGGCGGGTCGGCACCGGGTTCACCGACGCCGACCTCGACGCACTCCTGGACGAGCTGAAGCCGTTGACAATCGGCCGCAGTCCGTTCATCGGCACCCTCGACAAGCCGGTCGCGTCGAGCGCGACGTGGGTGCTACCCAAGCTCGTCGCCGACGTCCGGTTCATGGACTGGACCTCAACCGGGCACCTACGCCACCCCACGTGGCGAGGCATCCGCCGGGACAAGCTGCCGGGCGACCTGTAGATCGCCCGGCCGACTGGGCGCACCGTCACATCAGCTCAGGTGGTGCACCTCCTGCAGCCCGTACACCGGCGTGTCCAGACCTTCGAAGCGCGCCTTCAGCTGCAACGCGAGGTAGAGCGAGTAGTGGCGCGACTGGTGCAGGTTTCCGCCGTGGAACCACAGGTTCGGTTGCTGGGTCGGCTTCCACATGTTGCGCTGTTCGCCCTCCCACGGGCCAGGGTCCTTCGTGGTATCCGATCCGAGGCCCCAGACCTTGCCGACACGGTCGGCGACGTCCTGACCCATGAGATCGGCGGCCCAGCCGTTCATCGACCCGTATCCGGTCGCATAGACGATGACGTCGGCGGGCAGTGCGGTTCCGTCGTCGAGCACCACGGCGTTCTCGGTGATCTCCTTGACGCCGCCCTTGGCGAGTTTGATGGTGCCGTCGGCGACGAGGTCGCACGCTCCGACGTCGATGTAGTAGCCGGAGCCGCGGCGCAGGTACTTCATGAACAGACCGGAGTCGTCGTCGCCGAAGTCGACGTCGAAGCCCGCCTTCTCGAGGCGGTCGTAATAGTCCTTGTCCTGCTCCCGGATCTGGTCGTACAGCGGGATCTGGAACTGGTGCATGATCTTGTACGGGAGCGACGCGAACGTCATGTCCGCCTTCTTCGTCGTCATACCGCCCTGGACCGCCTCTTCGCTGTAGAGCGCACCGAGACCGATCTTCATCAGGGATGCCGACTTCACCACGTGCGTCGAGGAACGCTGCACCATCGTCGTGTCGATGCCGTTCTCCACCAATGCTTTACAGATGTCGTGAGCAGAGTTGTTCGCACCGATGACGACGACCTTCTTGCCGACGAAACCGTCGGGGCCGGGATGCCGGCTCGAATGGTGCTGATCGCCGGCAAAGGTGTCTGCACCGGCGAACGACGGAATGTTGGGCTTGCCCGACATCCCAGTCGCGAGGACCAATTGTGTGGGGTGCAGGGTCATCGGCTCGCCATCGCGGACGAGTTCGACCGTCCACTCGCCTCTCGCCTCGTCGTAGGACGCCGAGGTGCACTCGGTGCGGCTCCAATACGGAACCTCCATAACCTTGGTATAGAACTCCAGCCAGTCGGCCACCTTGTCCTTGGGGGCGAACACCGGCCAGTTGGCGGGGAACGGCAGATACGGGAGGTGGTCGTACCAGACCGGGTCGTGCAGACAGAGCGTCTTGTAGCGTCCACGCCACTGGTCACCCGGCCGCTCGTACTTGTCGACGACCAACGATGTGACGCCAAGTTGCCGCAAGCGAGCGCCGAGCGCGATACCGCCCTGACCTCCGCCGATCACGAGGACATACGGCTGCACCGTGCGGCCGAGCGTCTGCGCCTCCTCTTCCTGCCGTTCAGACCACGACTTCGCCGCCGGGTCACTACCATGCGAAGCGCCCATCGGGCGCGACCCACCGGACCGCTCCTCGTGTCCCTTCAGTTCCTGCAGCGTCGTGAGCAGCGCCCATGCCCGGTCCTCACCGTCGTCGTCGACGCGCAGGCGAAGGTGGCCGTCGCCGCGGCCGGTCGCGGTCTCGAATTCGATGAATGCCTCGGCGACGCCGTCGGCGTCGATCGGCTCCTCGCTCGCCATGAAACCCCGCGGCTGTGTGTCGCCGAGTCGCTCGGCGAGCATCTCGGCGATCTGCGCGCGTCCCTCGACCGTCTTGAGGTTCCACGTGAACGCCACCAGATCTCGCCAGTAGCTGTCGTCGACGAACAACGCGGCCACTGCGTACGGATCACCCGCGGCAAGGGCATCGTTGAACCTCTCGAGCCACGCCTGGACGCGCTGCCCCGCGGTGCGTGTCACGTCGGTCCGATCCTGCATCGTCTGCGTCATCACATGTCCTCTCCATCGATCTACTCTGTGATGGACAGCACACTCCTGCGCCCGCATATCCGACAAGAGTTGCAGAGGGTTGCAGCGCCGTTGACGTACACAGACCGGTCGGCGCACTCTGAACATCACACTTCTGTGACTGTGACCACATTCGATAAGACCGGGGCCCATGACCACTACGCATCCGCTACCCGAGCCGGCGCTCGCCACGGGCGAGGATCCGCGCGAGTACGCGCAGGTCCTCCACGCGGTCCACGACGCAGCGATGGCCGGGTTGCGGCTCCCCGCCCGTCCTCGACCGGTGATCGGACAGTCGTGGGCCCGTGCCGCGGACGCAGGCGTCGACCCCGACGTCGGCGGTCCGGTCGACCCGATCGCCGACGCCGATCTCGACCGACGCCGCGCCGCGTCCGGCCTCGCCGACCTGCTGGACGACCTCACACAAGGTCTGGACGCGGTCCTACGCGACAGCCCGAACATCCTCGTCGTCGCCGACGCCGGCGGGCACGTCCTATGGCGGGCGGGGACCTCCACAGTGCGGCGCCGCGCCGACGGTCTCGGGTTCGTCGAGGGCGCCTCGTGGGCGGAGAACGCGGTCGGCACCAACGCGATCGGGACCGCGCTGACCGCCCGGCGGGCGGTGCAGGTCTTCTCCGCTGAACACTATGTCCGCAGCCACCACACCTGGACATGCACCGGAGCGCCGATTCGGGATCCCCGCACCGGCGGCATGCTCGGGGTGGTCGACGTGAGCGGCCCCGCGTCGTCCATCCACCCGACGACTGTCGCCCTCGTCGACTCGGTCGCACGACTGGCTCAGGCACGGCTGCAGAGTGCGCACCGGGACCAACTCGATCTGTTGCGTTCGGTCGCTGCGCCGATCCTCGCGCGGGCGGGCAGGCCTGCGCTGGCCGTCGACGAGTTCGGGTGGGTCGCCGCCGTCGACCGCGTCGAACCGCACCGCCGCATCAGCCTTCCACTCGATCTCGCGCCGAGCCGAACCACCGTCTCGGGCCTCGGGCTCTGCGACGTCGAGCCACTGCCCGGCGGCTGGTTGATCCGGCAGGCCGGCCACGCCGAGCGAACGGGGAGCACGGTCACGATCGGCGACGTCGTCACCGTGACCTCGGGAGACGGCGAGTGGACGCATCGCCCGTCACCACGACACCTCGACCTGTTGACGCATCTGGCACATAACCGCGACGGCGTGAGCGCGGCCGAACTGGCCGCCGCGATCTTCGGGGACTCGTCACGCACCGTCACCGTCCGCGCCGAGATGTCCCGACTACGAAGAACGTTCGGGGGACTGCTCGCTACGCGGCCGTACCGGTTCGCGAAGGAGGTGACCGTCCGCCTCTGACGGTGCCCGCACGTGTCCGTTAGCCTGGTGCGGTACATGCGGTTCACGGAGGGAGAGCACATGCTCGTCGTCGCGCAGATCAGCGATCTGCATTTCTGCGGCGACTCGGACCGTCGAAACCGGATAGCCGGGGTCCTGGACTATCTGCGTGACCGCTGCGGCGGCGCGGCGAACATCGACGCGCTCCTGGTGTCCGGCGACCTGACCGACGAAGGCAGCGTCGACCAGTATCGCGAGGCCGCGAACACGCTCGTCACCGGCATCAGAACTCTCACGCTCCTGGGCAATCACGACGACCGTGCAGCGTACCGATCGGTGTCCCGGCCCGACGATGACAGCGACGCGTACGCGCCGATCAACACTGCGCTACTGCTCGACGGGCTGCTGATTCTGGCACTCGACTCGTCGATTCCCGGGCGCAACGACGGTGCGCTCTCCGAAGCGACTCTCGCCTGGGCGAGCGATCGGATCGCCGCGGCAGGCGACGTCGGCGTCCTGGTCGCATTCCACCACCCGCCGACCGCGGTCGGCATGCCCTTCATGGACTCGATCGCGCAGACCGATCCGGCAGGACTCGAGGCCTTCGTGCGATCACATTCTCAAATCATCGGCCTCGTCTGCGGCCACATTCACTCACCGTCCGCAGGCGTGTTCGCCGGCGTCCCGGTCATGACCGCGCCGGGTGTCTCGTCCACGCTGAACCTCCCCTTCGAGGGCGACGACGTCGTCAACGACACCCAGCCCGCAGGCATCGCCTTCCACATCATCGAGGGCCGCCGCCTGACCACCCACTTCCGCGTTGTCCACTGACCCGTTGGATGCCCGACGGCGCTGATCGAGCGGTTGGCGATCAGTCCAATTCGGCCATCAGGCCGGTGAGCGCCGGGTGCTCCGGGGCATGACGGAGCGCTTCGGTGAGAAGCTCGCGCGCCGTGTCCGGCCTCTCGTTCTCAATGGCGTGCATCGCACTCAGGTGCAGGACGGGGATCAGGAGGCCGATCCAGTTCGCAGCACGAGCACGGCCTGCGACGTCCCGCAGCAGCGACTCCGCGGGTTCGGGTTCGCGATCGCGGATGATGTCGGCCCGCGCGAAGTCGAGACGGGCGCGCTCGAAGTCGACGGGTGCCGACGTTGCGAGCTCTTCATACAGGTGGTCGGCTCGACTGAGGTAGGCGGACGAGCGGTCATCGTCTCCGGCGAAGTGCGCGGTGAGGGCCGCCGTGCGCAGCGTGTCGGCGGCCTCGAAATCATCCCCGGCCTGGGTGTACTCGTCGACAGCGGTGTCCAAGTCGTCGAGCGACTCACCGAAACGCTTGAGTTCGGCGTAGTCGACGGCGCGGGCGGCGTGCAACTGCCCCATCATCCCGATCGGTGCCTGGCCGCTGTACGCGTCGACGACGCGTGTGAACGATTCGATCGCCTCACCGGAACGCCCCGCGGACGACTGCGCCCTCGCCAACATCTGCGTACCGTGCAACTGTGCACCGATGTCGCCGATCGTCGCCATCGCATCGACAGCGGGTTCCACGAGTTCGATGATCGCGAGCGGATCCTCGTCCCGCACCAACATGACGTGGGCCAGGTCGAACCGCGACGAGTCCGCGGCATGCTGGTCGCCTTCGACAGTCCACACCGAGACTGCACGTTCGGCGTCGTCGCGTGCGGCGTCGATCTCGCCCGCCTCGAGCAGTAAGCCCGTCCGTGCATTGAGCAGCTGGCCGAGCTGAGCGAACTTGGCGTTCGACTCCGCTTCCGCCATCAGGACGAGTGCTGCGCCGATGTCGGTGTGCATCTGCGCGCCCGCCGCCAACTGCAGGGCATCGACGAGTCCGCCGCGGCACGACATCGCCTGGTCCGGGTCGGCCGACAACTCCACGGCTCGCCGCGCAGCGACGAGGGCGGCGTCGACGTCACCGGCCGGGTCGCCCGCGATCGACGCAGCGGCCGGGTCGTGCCCGTCCAGTTCGCCGACCAGGTCGGCCCGCAGATGGTGCAGGACTGCCCGTTGGGCTGCGGCTTCGGCGTCGGTCGACCCGACTGCTGCAGCCAGCGACGCCGGATCGGAGATCAGTGGGATCTCGCCGCTGTCCACGCGGTCGAGAACAGCCAGGCCCGCGTCGACCGCGGCGACCGCGCGCTCGGCGTCGAACGGCGCCATGGCCATCGCACGCAGTCGGGCGAAGTTGGCCTGCGCTCCCGCACTCCACGACGGGTCCCCTTCGGGCCACTCGAGCAGGGTCTCGGGTTCCGAGTCTGAGCTGTGGACCTCCAGCAGCGCCGCCAACAGGTCCGACTGTGCCGCCCACGACGGATACGTCTCTCGGGTCTCGTGGGCGATACCTCGCAGGTCGACGATCGCTTGCTGTGGATCGTCCCGTCGTCGATCCCACGCGAGCATGTGTCGAGCACGGGCCCGGCTACGTCCTTCGAGTTCGTCGAGTCGACCGCGCAACGCCTGCGCGCACTCCGCGGACCGACGCGGCGACACCGAGCCGAACGCCGAGAGTCCGCTGACCAATTCCTCGGCCGACCGGTCGACCACGGCTTTCACCCGGCCGCCCGCATTGCGGTGCGATCGCGCGGTCCGCAGCGCAAGAGTCTCCTCGAACGCCGACGACACCGCTGTCGACGCGTTCCGCACGTCGAATCGGGCGGCTGCCAGTCGGACCCGATCGGCCAGTTCCTCCGCGAGCTGAGACGCCGAAGCCAGCACTGGTGCACCGTCGTCGTCGCGTCGCGGAACGGCGGTATCGGGGTCGGCCGCCGCCGCCGAGGCGAACGTCGCCGACAGCGCCGCCGACAGGCACGCCTGCTCGTATACGTTGCTGCACTTGTCGACGGCATCGAGGTGCTTGAGTGCCATCGGCAACGCCTCGTCGAGCGCATCGACCCGGATCAACGCCACGAGCGCGTCCGCGATGTGGTTGTAGAGACCGACCGGGCTGTATGTCGCGTCGATCGCCGCCGCTGCACGCACGACCTCATCGCGGCGACCTTCCCGCCCCCAACCCTCGATCAGCGCCGCGTAGGTCTCCGCCGGGTAGAAGCCGCAGCGCTCACTCGGATCACCGTCGAGGTCGGGCATCGACAGTTCCCTTGCCTGAGCGTATCCACCTGCCGCGTTGTAGACGGCGGCAAGCGTTGCCCGCGTGCCCGGTCCGCACGTTCCGGACGGGGGCGTGAAGTCGGTGCAGGCATCAAGGATCCGGATCGCTGCCGCGCGATCGCCCCGGTGGACGGCGACCGCCGCATGCACAGCGGTCTCGACGGCAGGCGCGTAGTAGGCGGTGCCGCGGACCCGGCCTGCCCAATCGGCGACGAGTGCCTCTACCTGGTCGAGGGAGAGTTCCGGGACCCCGAGGAGCGAGTCGAGCAGGTCGACGAAGGTCGTCTCGAACTGCTCGACCTGCCAGTCCTGTACCTCGAGTTCAGCGACGTGAGCGTCCATCGTCTGCAACAACCAGGCGATGAGGGTCAACACGTCGGTGGTCCGACCGGCCCACAGGGCGGCGTACGCCCCTTCCAGCCGGGTGAGGAATCGCAGGTCGAGGTCGTCGAGTTCATCGGCCCTCGCTATCAGCGACGGGAACGGTCCGAAGTCCTCGTGGCCGAAGCGGGGGTCACCGTGCCGTGCCATCCACAGGTCGTCGAGCAGTTCGGAGACAGCGTGGTCCATCGGCTCTGCGCTCGTCATTCGGGGCTCCCTTCGAGCCGGTCACGGGTTGCCAGATCGGCGAGGAGGGTGATCGCCGAATCAAGTTCGGAGGCTGCCGCGATCCGCACCGACCGGCGGGCGCGCAGCATCGCCTGGCTGTAGACGACGCGCACGAGGGCACCGGCGACGACGTCGTCGGCGAGTGCGGGCAGCCGCTGGATCAGCGGATTCGTCGCATTCAACACCAGGGTCGGTCGGGTCGGCGCCGTGTCGCCGTCGTCGATCGCCGATAACGCCGCGAGCCACGCGTCCGGTTCGCCCGCCGTCTGCGACAGCATCGCAGAACGGTCCTGCGCGATCTGTGCGGTGTCGTCGGTGAGGAGCAGCGCCGAGACCGAGTCCGGCTCGAACGCACGCAGCGTCACCTCGCATTGGAACGGCGTAACGGCGCGACGTGCGATGCGTACCGCGGCGTCGAACTCGTCCCGGGTCTCCGGCGACGGCATCGACAACGCCGACAGGAGGAACTGCTGTCCGATCGGCTCGCACCGCATCGACGGGTCGGCGGCGACGATCGCTCTGATCGCGGCGGTCTCGAAGGCGTGGCCCGCGTTGACCAGCCCGATACCGCGGCCGGCGAGGACATCGGCGAGCACCCGATAGTCGTCGATGGTGCCCGCATACCGGATGGTGCCGAAACGTGCGCGGAACGTGGCGAGCGGCATCGGACCGACATTGGTCTCGAAGACACAGTGCTTGTCGACGAAGCCGAGCAGTTCCGGTCGATGCGCGGCGAGCGCCTTCACGCCCTGCTCGTGGACGGAGAGGAATCGCTCGCGGAGCGCCGGGCGATTCCCGAGCCCGGTGAGCCACGTCTGGACCTGGTGGCCCAACGACGCGGCGACCGCGTCGAACAGGTCGTCGCGGACGAGTCCTTCGCGCGAAGCCGTCGGTTTGAGTCCGGTCGCGTCGACGACGATGCGCACGAAGTACGCCCACTCCGGAACCAGTCCGGGGACGTCGCCGATGAGAAGCCCCTTGACGTAGGCGCGGTGCACGGCACGAGCGACGAGGTCGCCGCCGCTCGGCTGCACAAAGGCGACACCGTGCAGACCGGCCTCGGGGACGTTCACGTCGAACATCTCCAGCGGTGTGAATCCGAACTCGTCCTGGCAAAAGGCGACGCGGGCCGCGTCTCGTCCGCCGGAGGGGTCGCCGAACAGTCCGACGCCGGGGTTGACGCGTTCGCCGTTCACGACGATCGGCGTTGGGTGCATCGCGGTGTAGTCGGCCGCCAGCGCACGGACCCGGTCGGGTGCGAGCCACATCTTCGTGTCGCCGCGGCCGTCGATGCGGACTGTCGTGCCGGTCTCGGCGCGGTCGCCTGCCCGCATCTCGACGTGGCCGTCCGACGATCCCGCCCACACGACGGGTTCGGAATCGGCGGCCCGAGACGAGACCTCGATCCGGTCGCCGACCAGGAATCCGCTGAGCATCCCGACCCCGAACTGGCCGATCTGGGTGCTGGAACCGAACCCGAACTGGTCGCGTTTCGAGCTCGCTCCGATGGTGCCGAGAAGGTCGGCGATGGTGTCGGCGCTCATCCCGGTGCCGTGGTCGACGAGCTCGAATGTGCCTCCGTCTGCGGTGATCTCGATCGGCTCGTCGTGACGCCGCGCTGCGCTCTGCGCATCGATCGCGTTCTGCAGCAGTTCCCGCACGTAGACCCCGGGACCGGTGTAGAGATTAGTACCGAGGACCTCGATCAGAGCGCGCAGGTCGACGTCGAACGTAGGGGCGTCATCCATGGATTAGATGGTACGGACGGGCCAGGACCAAAGATCATTCACGTGAGGGATCCGATCACCCGTTGCGCGCGTCCCACGCTTCCCGCACGACTTTCGGGATCCGACCCTTGGGCGACACGTCCAGTCCGCGCATAACAGCCCATTCACGAATCTGCTTCGGCGACGCGGCCGGACCGGCCGGAAGAGCGTCGACGACGACATCGGTCGCTGCGCGCTGCCGGTGTTCGTGCAGTGCCGCACCCAGCCATCGGTAGGTCCATTCCTGTGCGAGTTGCCGGTTGTCACAGAACACGATCGGCACCGACGGAAAGCGGACCTGCGCTTCGGCGACGGCCTCAGCCACGGTCGCCCCTCGCGCGTGCTCGTGCTTGAACACCGCGCTGTAGGGCGCTTCGACGACGACGGCCGCACGGAACTCCTGCGCCATCCCCGCGAACGCATAGTTCAGCTTGCCGTTCATCAGGCTGCTCGTAAGGTCGGCGACCGACTTGCGCTCCACGACGGCGATCAACTGCTCATTGTCGAAGACGGCGTAGTCGCCTATCGGGAGTCGCCGTTTGTCGATGCTCGCCTGCTGGTGGCTGAACTTCCACGCATACTTCTCACCGGAGTCGACGACGATGTCCAGGGTGACGCCATGCGCTCGAGCAGTCGGCAGCGCGACGTTCGGGCGCGCCTGTTTGGCAGTCTGGCGCGACTGCCAGAAGATCATCTCCCGGCCGCGCGCCCAGGTGACGACGAACTGGGACCGGCCTTGTCGGCCGCGCTCGAGAACGAGGTCGATGGCCGCACCTCGCTTGCTCACCGACCGGACGGGAAGCGCCTGGACGATGTCGGGGTCGTCCGGCCAGCCGTCGGCGCGATGACAGTACAACTTGGTAGCGCCCGGCCACGTGTCCTTCGTCTTGAGGACCACACCGCGTGGCCCGAGTGGAACGCGGACCAGATAGGGCAGCGCCGAACCCTCTTCGGGGTTCCGGGCGATGAGGAAGTCGTCTGGCATCGGATCCAGGTTAACGGCCTCGACACTGAACTGTCCGGCCGAAACGCGACGTGGACAGCGCGAAGGGCCCCGGAACGCAGGTTGCGCTCCGGGGCCCTTCGTCTGCGGCAGTTACAGCGTGGAGATGATGGCTTCCACGCGGTCCTTCGCGTCACCGAACAGCATCTGCGTGTTGTCGCGGAAGAACAGCGGGTTCTGGACGCCTGCGTAGCCCGCGGCCATTGACCGCTTGAACACGATGACGTCCTTGGCGTTCCACACCTCGAGAACGGGCATGCCTGCGATCGGCGAACTCGGGTCCTCCGCTGCGGCCGGGTTGACTGTGTCGTTGGCTCCGATGACCAGGACGACGTCTGTCTCCGGGAAGTCGTCGTTGATCTCGTCCATTTCCAGGACGATGTCGTAGGGCACCTTGGCCTCGGCGAGCAGCACGTTCATGTGGCCCGGGAGACGACCGGCGACGGGGTGGATGCCGAAGCGGACGTCGACGCCCTTGGCCCGCAGCTTGGCGGTCATGTCGGCCACCGGGTACTGCGCCTGCGCGACAGCCATTCCGTAGCCGGGGGTGATGACGACCGACTTCGCGTTCGCCAGCAGCTCCGCGGCCGCGTCGGCTTGGATCTCACGGTGCTCGCCGTAGTCGGTGTCGTCGGCCGGTCCGGCCTCGATGCCGAAACCACCGGCGATGACGGAGACGAACGAACGGTTCATCGCCTTGCACATGATGTAACTCAGGTACGCACCCGAGGAACCGACGAGTGCACCGGTCACGATGAGCAGGTCGTTGTTGAGCAGGAAGCCCGAGGCCGCGGCGGCCCAACCGGAGTACGAGTTCAGCATCGACACGACCACGGGCATGTCGCCGCCGCCGATCGATGCCACCAGGTGCAGACCCAGCAGCAACGCGACCACGGTGATGACTGCGAGCAGGATGTAACCGGTGGTGTCGCTGTGCGAGTCGCGTGCGACGTAGACGCCGGTGAGGACCGCGAAGACGACGATCGATCCGACGTTGATGAAGTTCTTGCCGGGCAGCATGAGCGGCGCCGACTTCATCTTGGCCGACAGCTTCAGGTTCGCGATGATCGAACCGGTGAAGGTGACCGCACCGATGAAGATGCCGATCGCGACTTCGGCGGCGTGGATGCCGATGATGGCGCCCTGATCGTCCTGGGCGACGTCGCCCAGATGAGCGCCCTGGATCGCGCCGTTCCAACCGATAAGGACAGCGGCAAGACCGACGAACGAGTGCAACAGCGCGATGAGCTCGGGCATGCCGGTCATCTCGACGATCTTGGCGCGCCACAGGCCGATGAGGCCACCCACGACGACGGCCGCGATGAGCAGACCGATCGGCAGCCACTTGTTGAACGACACCCCGGCTAAGTCGAGATCGTTCAGGTCACTGACGGCCACGGCGATGGTCGCCGCCAGCGCGATGACCATGCCGACCATGCCATAGGTCAGGCCACTCTTGGCTGACTCGTGCTTCGACAGTCCTGCCAGCGACAGGATGAACAGCAGCGATGCGACGATGTACGCCGCGATGGAGATGGAGTTGATGTCCATGACGGTCATGCCCCCTTACTGAACATGCTGAGCATGCGACGGGTGACCGCGAAGCCACCGAAGATGTTGATGGAGGCGAGCAGGATCGCGATCGTCGACAGCACCAAGATCGTGGTGTTGCCGGTGGCGATCTGCAGGAGCGCGCCGACGACCACGACACCCGAGATAGCGTTGGTGACCGACATCAGCGGCGTATGCAGCGCGTGCGCCACCTTGCCGATGACGTAGTAGCCGATCACGATCGCCAGCATGAGCACCGTGAAGTGCTGCGGGATCGGGTCCGGCGCGAACGCGTTGACCAGGAAGAACAGCACGGCCCCGACCAGAACAACACCGACCTTCGCACCGGCCGACATCGGCTTCTTCGACTCCTGTTCCGGAGCCTGCTCGGCAGCAGCGGCCTTCGGGGCCGCGGACACCTGCACCGGCGGCGGCGGCCACATCCCTTCGCCGTCGCGCGTCACGGTGATACCGCGCTGGACGACGTCGTCCATATCGAGCGTCAGCTCACCGTCCTTCTCCGGCGTGATGAGCTTGAGAAGGTTGACGATGTTGGTGCCGTACAGCTGCGAGGTCTGAGCGGCCAGACGGCCTGCCAGGTCGGTGTAGCCGAGAATCGTGACGCCGCTGTCGGTGACGACCTTCTCGTCGGCGACCGCGCCCGCAGCGTTGCCGCCACTGGACGCGGCCATGTCGACGATGACTGAACCGTGCTTCATCGCCGCGACGGTCTCGGCGCTGATCAGCTTCGGAGCCGGGCGGCCGGGGATCTGCGCGGTGGTGATGACGATGTCGGCCAGACGGGCCTCCTCGTCGTACATCGATGCGGTCGCCGCCTCCTGCTCGGCGGTCATCTCCTTGGCGTAGCCGTCTTCGGACTTCTCCGCCTCGAAGTCGACCTTGACGAACTCGGCGCCCATCGACTCGACCTGCTCGGCCACTTCGGGGCGCACGTCGAACGCGCGCACCACGGCGCCCATGGCCGATGCGGCACCGATCGCGGCGAGGCCCGCGACGCCGGCGCCGACGACGAACACACGGGCGGGCGGGATCTTGCCTGCGGCTGTCACCTGGCCGGTGAACATCCGGCCGAACTCGTGCGCCGCTTCGACGACGGCGCGGTAGCCGGCCACATTCGCCATCGACGACAGGACGTCCATCGACTGTGCACGCGAGATGCGCGGAACCGCGTCCATCGCGAGTGCCGTGACGCCTGCGCTCGTGAGCTTCTCGACCAGTTCCGGGTTGCGTCCCGGAGCCATCATCGAAATCAGCACCGCGCCGCGGCGCATCCGTGCGATCTCGTCGTCGGTCGGTGCGTTGACCTTGACGACCACGTCGGCCGCCCATACGTCGTCTGCCGATCCGACGCGGGCGCCCGCGTCCGCGAACACCTCGTCGGGCTGCTCTGCGAGCACTCCGGACGTGGATTCGACGACGACCTCGTAGCCGAGCTGCTGCAGTTGGCCCACCGTCTTCGCGGTGGCCGCAACGAGCGTCTCGCCTGCCTTTGTCTCCCTGGGGATGCCGATCAGCATGTCACTGCCTCTCCCACACTCATATTCCTGTTCTCACTTCATCTGATGTCGCATCGAGTCGGACTCGATGCGACACGTGCGTGAGACGGATAGCAGAAAAGAGGCCGCCCGATTAGGGGCGGTCTGCATCCATCGGCCAGTGCTGCGTCGAACTCGCTCGATGCGCGCGGGTGACACGTGGCCGATCCCGCTTATGAAAAACGTGCGACGAACTTAGCATGATGGCCGAAACCCACATGCCGCTGTAATTTGTGTCACAGGTGCTGCTCAGGTGTGTGCTGCAGCCGATGCGCCGGCACGCCGCCCGAAGTACGACCCTTCACCAAGCTGAGTGCCCGATGCGTAGCCCTTCCCGTCCTGCGCGAGGTTCGCGGCGCAGGCTCCGGCGGCGTACAGGCCCGGGATTACCGAACCACTCTCATTCAGGACCGCACCGTCGACAGTCGTCGCCATGCCGCCGATGGTGAAGCCGGCGTACAGCGCCTTGCCGAGGCTCATGTCGAAGGCCGCCCAGGGCCCGCGATCCTGCGGTGCAAGGAACTCCGGGCTCTTGTGGAAATCGGGGTCCTCGCCCTTGGCAGCATATGCGTTGTAACGGTCCAGAGTCGAAACGAGAGCTTCGCGATCGAGCCCGAGACCGTCGGCCATCTCCTCGACGCTCTCCCACCCGTCGATGAACGGCGCCAACGGGAACTCCGGACGCTGCATATGCGACTCGTCCACGATCAGATAGGCGGCACGATCGGTCTGGTCCATCACGAATCCGGAGGTCCGCGAATGGTAGGAGTCTTCGGCGACGAAGCGCTTGCCCTCCTTGTTGACGACTATGCCGGTCAACAGGATCGACGGCGGGTAGACGGGTGCGGTGATGAACGCCTGGTCCATGTGCTTGAGCTCGGCTCCGACGGACACGCCCATGCGGATGCCGAGCCCGTCGTCGTAGGTGCTGCCGAGGGTGAACGGCTTCTCTGCGAGCTGCGGCACGTGCGCGGCCACCATGTCGGGGTTCATCACGAACCCGCCCGCCGCGATGATCACCGCCTTGGCACGGATGAATCCCTCGTTCTGCCCGTCCTTGTACTGGACGCCGACGACGGCGGTCGAGTCGTCGACGACTAGACGGCGACCGCCGACTTCGTAACGGATCGGCACGCCCGTCTCGCCGAGTCGTTTGACGAGGAGTTCGATCACCATTCCCGCGCCGCCGGTGTCGCCTTCGACGGGAACCTTGTGCCCGCGCGGAGCGGGCACCGCCTTCTCGTTGAACGGCCACACCTTCTCGTTGCCCGTGAACATCAGGCCCTGAGTCTGCGGCTGGATGACTGCCTTCTCCGGGTAGTAGCTGCGTTCGAATTCGAAGCCGAGGTTCTCGAGCCAGTCGAAATGGTCGACGCTGTCCTCGCAGTAGGCGCGGATCTTGTCGTACTCGGGCTCACGAGAGACCGCGGTGATGTACTTGGCCATCTCCTCGGCGCTGTCGGCATGCCCGGTCGCCTTCTGCACCGCGGTGCCGCCGCCGAGGTAGAAGTGCCCACCGGCCATGCACGTCGTGCCGCCCGCGGCGGCCGACCGCTCTAAGACGAGGACGTTCGCGCCGTTCGTCGCCGCCTCGAGCGCGGCACAGCATCCGCCGATCCCCGCGCCGAGGACGAGGACGTCGACCTCGTCGCTCCACTCGGTGACGTCGCTCGCGTTGATTGACTCAGGGATGTCCAGACCACTCATGGGGTTCACCCTAGACGACCGTCTAGAACAAGTTCTAGTTTTCTTTTCTCTCCAGTCACGATCGCGCGAGTGGTACCGCTCAGACAGTGCGAGCCTGGATGACCCGGCCTACCTCCCGACCGGTACCACTCACGCGAGGTCGGCGAGGCGGGCGCGTACATCGGCGGCCTCGTCGCGGATCTTCGCCCGCTCGGTCACGGTAAATCGACGAACCTGCAGCGCCAGGACCGCCTCGGCTCCCGCGCGGGGCAGGCCGAGAAGATCTGCGACGGCGGTCCGCGCATCGTCAACGGTCTCCGAGGCTTCCACCACGGCGAGGACCTCGGCGCGCCGGTCGAGTCCGGCCTCGATCGCGGATAGGATCTCCAACCGTTCGGCGAACACGGCGCGCGTCTGCTCCGGGTCCGGCTGCGGCACCGGTTCGCCGCCCGTCGGCCATCCGAAGAGTTCCTCGTCGATGGCGCCCGAAGACAGTCCGGCGACGGCGACGGACGCCTCGTTCGCCGAGGCGAGCCCGACGACCACTCCGGTCTGCGCGTCGATCGCCACGGTGAGCTGCGCATCGGGCCCCGCACCGGGTCGGCCCAGGCCGACCGTCCATGACGCCCGACCGTCCAGGGTCGTCTCGACCGGGTCGGTGAGGGCGCCGATCTCCCGAGTCATCTTGTGCAGCATCCCGTCGGGTCCGATGAGATCCATCGGACCGAACCCGCCGGTCACCCAATTCATGGCGAGTCGGCGCCCTTTGACGGCCTGCACCATCCGACCGTCGCGCCCTCGGTAGTACGCCGTCTCGCCGTCACTGATGTGCTGCACTTCGCCGTCGCGTTCGATGCGCCACCGTCCGCCGCCCGCGTGCCAGAAGTCGAGGATGTCGACGCCGTCCGGCGAGGTCGAAGTGAGCCTCCCCGAGAACGAGATCATGGCCGCGGCTGCATTTCGGCCTGCCAGTTCGGGCCACGTCGGGGTGCTCATGGAGTCAGGGTACGACGCGACGAGAAGCCACGCAGGCGCAGACTGTTCGCGACGACGAACACCGAGGACAGCGCCATCGCCAGACCCGCCATCATCGGGTTGAGCAAGGCAGCGGCAGCGAGCGGGATGGCCGCGACGTTGTACGCGAACGCCCAGAACAGGTTGCCCTTGATGGTTCCGAGAGTCTTGCGCGCCAAGGCGATCGCGTCGACTACCGCCCACAGGTCTCCGCTGACCAGCGTCAGGTCGCTGGCTTCGATCGCGACATCGGTACCGGTGCCCATCGCCAGGCCCAGGTCGGCCGACGCCAGGGCCGCGGCGTCGTTGACGCCGTCGCCGACCATCGCGACCACGCGACCGTCGGCTTGCAGGCGAGCGACCGCGTCGACCTTGCCCTCCGGTCGCACGTCGGCGATCACGGCGTCGGCGTCGATCCCGACCTGTGCGGCCACATGCTTCGCCGCTCCTTCGTTGTCGCCGGTCAGCAGGACCGGTCGCAGTCCCATCCGCTTGAGTTCGGCGATCGCGGCCGCCGACCTCGGTTTCACCGTGTCGGCGACGACGATGACTCCGACGGCCTCGCCTGCGCGACTCACGACCACGGGCGTGCCACCCCGCGCCGATGCGTCGTCGATCGGCGCCCGCAGACCCTCGTCCAGCGCCCCGCGCACATCGCGCGGCCCGGTCACCGATACCTCGCGACCGTCGATCACCGCGGTGACACCCGCGCCTGCGAGGTTCGCGAACTCGGTCGCCTCGGGCAGATCGAGTCCTTCGGCGAGGGTTCCTTCCGCGTGGCGCACGACGGCTCGACCGATCGGATGCTCGGACCCTGACTCAACGGCGGCGGCCCACGCGAGCATCTCGTCGGCGTCGACGCCGTCGGCCGCGATCACGTCGACGACAGCCATCTCGCCGGTCGTGACGGTTCCCGTCTTGTCGAGGACGACTGTGTCGATCCGTCGGGTGGACTCGAGCACCTCGGGACCCTTCAACAGAATCCCGAGTTGCGCGCCTCGTCCCGTGCCGACCATGAGGGCCGTCGGCGTGGCCAGACCGAGAGCACACGGACATGCGATGACCAGGACAGAGACGGCCGCGGTGAAGGCCAGAGCTGCACCTGCACCGACGCCGAACCAGAATCCGAGGACCGCCGCCGCGATCGCGATGACAGTCGGAACGAAGTACGCCGACACCCGGTCCGCCAGTCGTTGGACCTGGGCTTTACCCGCCTGTGCGTCAGCGACCATCTTCGCCATGTTGGCCAGGGCCGTGTCCGATCCGACCGCCGTGGCGTCCACTTCCAGTCGGCCGTGCGCGTTGACGGTCCCACCGACCACAGCGTCGCCGACTGCGACCTCGACCGGAACCGACTCCCCCGTCAGCATCGACTGGTCGACTGCGGACGCACCGGAGACCACGACACCGTCGGTCGCGATCTTCTCGCCAGGTCGGACGACGAAACGCATTCCGGTCGCCAGTTGATCGATCGGGACCGACTGCTCGCGTCCGTCACGGACGACGGTCACGTCCTTCGCTCCGACCTCGGCGAGCGCGCGCAGCGCGTCGCCCGCCCGGAGCTTGGAACGCTTCTCGAAGTACCGGCCGGCCAGCAGGAACGTTGTGACGCCTGCAGCGGCTTCCAAATAGATGTTCGACGCTCCGTCGCCGCGCGAAGCGATCAGATCGAATCCGTGCCGCATGCCGGGGACACCGGCGTCGCCCCAGAACAGCGCGTAGAGGGACCATCCGAACGCGGCGATCGTGCCGACCGAGATCAGCGTGTCCATCGTGGTGGTGCCGTGTCGCAGCCCGGCGAACGCCGCGCGGTGGAACGGCAGCGCTCCCCAGACGACGACGGGTGCGGCCAACGTCAACGACAGCCACTGCCAGTTGGTGAACTGCCAGGCAGGCACCATCGCCAGCACGATCACCGGGACGGTCAGGATCGCCGACACGATGAGCCTCTGACGCAGGGCCGCGACCTCGCGTTCGGCGCGGGACGGCTCCGGCTCGCCGCCGGGATCGGACCCGGCGGGCATCACGCGTGTCGCGTCGTATCCGGCTGCGCGGACGGTCTCGATCAGGTCGTCGGGGCTCACCGATTCGTCGTGCGCGACGTGCGCCTGCTCGGTCGCGTAGTTGACGGTGGCGCTCACTCCGTCGAGTTTGTTGAGCTTGCGTTCGATTCGGTTGGCGCACGACGCACACGTCATGCCGATCAACTCGAGATCGACTTCGAGGCCCGTGTCGACGGCGTTCGTCATGACCAGACCTCCTGGTGGTGCGCCGCACCGTGATTCATCGTGGGCGCGTGGTTCGGTGCGGGATCGGTGTCCCACGGGCCGACGGCGCGACCGACTCCGAACGCGAGACCGAAAGCGACCGCAAGCCCGACGACGAACGCGGCGATCCGCACGCCGGGACGCGACAGCGCGTTCATCGGACTGTGTAACCGGCTTCGGTCACCGCGGCGCCGACCTCGGACGGATCCAAGGCCGATTCGCTCGTGATGTCGACGCGTCCGGACTCGACGTCGACGGCGACGTCGGTGACACCGGCGATCTCGCTGATCTCCTCGCGCACGGACGCGGCACAGTGTCCGCAGGTCATTCCGTCGACGGCGATGGTGGTGGTCTCACTCATGGTGTCTCCTTTTGTTGTCGGTACGGGTCAGGACTTGACCAGGCGGGTGATGGCTTTCATGGCCTCGGCGACCTTCTCGTCGGCGGCCTCGTCGCCTTCGCGAGCAGCGGAGACGACGCAGTGACTCATGTGATCGGAGAGGAGGGCGAGGCTGACGGACTCGAGAGCCTTCGTCATCGCCGACACCTGGGTCAGGATGTCGATGCAGTAGACCTCTTCTTCGACCATCCGTTGCAGACCGCGCGCCTGCCCTTCGATGAGTTTGAGCCGTCGAAGGTAGCCGGCCTGATTGCCGATGTAACCGTGGTGGCCGCTGCTGCCGGCCGCCTGCTCATGACAACTGGTGTCCGCTTCGTTGTTCTCTGGCATGGTCACCAACCTCTCCGATACCCCCTGGTGGTATCTAGACATACTCCGGAAACGGAAATCTGTCTACCCCATGGGGGTATACCGAAGTGGGCGTTCCACCCCGAAGGCGCAGACGCGCTCGCGCTATTTCCCGAAGCGGTCGGCCAGCCGGCCCAACGACGACGCCATATCGCGCAACGCCTCGCTGATCGCGTGCGTGTCGTCCGCTCCAGGGTTGGCGCGCAACCGATCTGCGGCGTCGCGGACGGCTTCGGTCATCGCCTTCACGTCCTCGCCGGACACGTGCTCGTTCGCCGGGACGGCGCTGCGGGCAGGGCCGGAGATCGGTCGCAGCGTGGTCGGCACTCCGATCCGGACCGGATCACCGTTCGATGCGATGACCTGCAGAATCGACGTGGTCAGCACATCATTCGAGGTCGGCCTGACCTCCATGCTCGACGCGTCCGGGTCATCACGATAGACCACAGTCGTCGCGCCGCCGGGCGTGTCCTCGCCCAGCGACGGCTCGTACTCGTTGACGACCTTGACCGGCTGGTGCTGCCGAGGCGCGCCGTCGGAGTCCTCGCCGATATCGGCGGGTTCGAATCGTGTCGGCCCACTCGCGACCGGCGCGACGTCCACGTCCTCGATCGTCGGCGCGTCGTGCGAGGCCACGAATCCCTCGACGACGGGGGGTTCGACGATCGGGACTTCAGCGGCGGGAGCAGACCCGTCGGATGCGTCGAACGCACCGAGCTCAGCGAACTCGACCTCCTCAGCGTCGACGTCCAGAACCGGCGCCTCTGGAACCGGAGTCTGTGGAACCGGAGTCTGCGGGCCGGGAACGCACGGGACATGAGAGTCCGACGACCCGACGTCGATGCTGGTCTGAGCGTCGGGGACCGTCCACCCGCCGCTGTTCGGAGCCACGACCGGTGCGTCCTGGGGCGCGAGAGACGGGAGTTCGGCGAACAGTCGGTCCATCGCGGACACGCCGGCATCTGACGACCATTTGGCGCTTTCGGTCGGCGTCTCGGGTGCGTGGTTCGGCCATCCGGCCGGTGTGGGCAGCGCCGGGAAACGGTCCGTCGTCGGCTCGGGGTCGAGGTCGAACGCGGACGGTGCGGACCACGGTTGGGTGGGCGGGAAGCCACGGCTCCCGGGCCCCATAGCCGGGCCTGACGCCACCGGGTCCGTCGGCGCGGGTGCGAACTGTGCAGGCTGCGGCGGTGCGGGAGTGCCCTGCGGGGGCCGACGGTCCAGCGGCGACGGGGCGCCGCCGACTGTGATCTCGGGGATTCCTGGATAGCGGTGCGGCCCACTGTGTCCCAAGTAGTAGAGGCACGGCGTCCCGTCGAGTTCGACGATCGGGCACGGATCCTCGTCGCGAAGCATCTGTGCGCCTCGGGCGAAGTCGCCCCACACGAGCCAACGACGCCGCCCGTGGTGCGCCTGGGCGCCATCGGACGCGTGCGCTCCGGGATGCCCTTCGCGCAGAACACACCCGACGAGCCATTCGCTGTCCGCGCCGAGGCCGAGGGCTGCCCGCTCATCATGGGTGGCGACGATCGACGACCAGCACCGGCCACCACTCATGGACACACCCCTATCATCACGGACTCCATGCAGTCTACGGAGCTTACCGACGCGACACTAGGACCTCGGCCAGATGCGGCGCCCGATGTCCAGTGGCCGGTGCCTGGTGTTCGGTGTCTGGGCCTAGTACCCGGCCGGCACACCGATCTCGTGCGGCACGTCGACCTCGGCGGCCGGCATGATCTCGCCCTCGACGAGGGCGAAACTCCGTGACACGCCGACCGGTGAGCGTTCTGGAAAGTCGGTGCGCGCGTGGCAGCCGCGCGACTCCTCACGAGCTCGCGCTGCGGCGACGATCGCCTTCGCCGTAAGCAGCAGCGCGGCGTCTTCGGCCGCACGAAGGTCGTCTCGCCGCCGCTGCGCGGCACCGTGCAGCAGTGACGCGACCTCGGCCAACCCCCGCGCGTCACGATCGAGCGCCACCTTGCCGGACATCGCGTCCTGCAAGCTCGCCCGGTCCATGATCGGGGCTACGCCCAGATCCGGTACGCCGATCTCACGAATCGGCAGCACCGCACGCTCGACGGCCTGCGCAGCTGCTTTGCGTCCTATCACGAGGCCTTCGAGGAGACTGTTGGAGGCGAGCCGATTGGCACCGTGTAAACCGGTGCGCGCGGTCTCCCCGGCCGCGAGCAGTCCCCGCACCCCGGTGCGGCCGTCGACGTCCGTGACGACGCCGCCGCACAGGTAGTGCGCACCGGGTACCACCGGCAGCAGACCTCCGCCGATGTCCAGACCCGACGCACGGACACCCGCGGTCACCGTCGGGAAGCGTTCTTCGAAGCCGTCGACCCCGGTGATGTCCAGGTAGACGCTGTCGGCGCCCGTGCGCGCCATCGCAGCACGCACGGCGCGGGCCACGACATCGCGCGGCGCGAGATCGCCGAGGCGGTGGACGCCGTCGGTCACCGACCGACCGTCGGCGTCGACGAGTCGACCGCCTTCCCCGCGGACCGCCTCGCTGACCAACGTGCGGCGCCCCCGTGCACCCGGAATGAACAGCATCGTCGGGTGAAACTGCACGAACTCGAGGTCTGCGACGCGGGCTCCGGCGCGCAATGCGAGCGCGATCCCGTCCCCTGTCGCCCCCGACGGATTAGTCGTGGCGGCGTAGACGTGTCCGATACCGCCTGTCGCGATCAGGACCGTCGGAGCCCACAGAACCGAGCGGACCCCGTCGTGCACGTAGGCCGCTCCGGACACGGCGCCGTCGGCGGTCAGTACGTCGGACGCCCAACAGTCGTCGAGCACGGTGATCGGCGAGCGGCCGACCGCGACGCCGAGGGCGGTCTGGACTCGGGCGCCCGTCGCATCGCCGCCGACATGAATGATCCGCCGGACGCTGTGTCCGCCTTCCCTGGTGCGCAGGAACTGACCGCCCGATGAATCGAAGTCCGCACCCCGATGGACGAGCTGAGTCACCGCGGGCCAGCCGTCGGCGAGAATCGGCTCGGTGGCGACAGGGTCGGTCAGACCGGCGCCCGCACCCAGGGTGTCGGCCACGTGAAGCCCGATCGAGTCCTCGGCGACTGCCGGGTCGACCACAGCGATCCCGCCCTGCGCATAGAACGTCGACGTCGAGTGCTCGCGTGACCTGTCCCCCTGTGCCGCGCTCCCCTGTGCCGCACTCGACTGGGACCCTTTATTGAGGACCACGACATCGAGTCCGTGTTCGGCCGCCGACAACGCCGCCGTCAGTCCGGCGATGCCCGCACCGATCACGACGAGGTCGGCGCGCTGCTGGGTTCGGGTCATCTCGATCCTTCGCATCCAATTTTCGACTGATGGTCGAAAACTAGTCTCGACGCTAGTCCGCTGCCCCGCGCCGAGGCAACGCCCAACCGCCGCGGGCCGGTTGCGTCCCACGCCCGCATCGGGGAGAGCCGGTGTCGGGCGCGAGTCAACTACACTCCACAATGGTGATGACCATGAAAGAAGACGTGGGGAACGAGGACGCGGAGGCCGTGCGCGGTCAGCTGCCCTCGGTCTCAGCAGTCGCCGAGGCGGGGCGCTTCACCTCCACCGCCGGGCACACCGTCTTCGGCGTCGGACGCTTCCTCGCCGGAGGGATCGGCGGCCTGCTGCGCGGACACGCCCCCGCCGCCAAGGACGTCGCCCACGAAGTCCGCCGCACCTTCGAGCACTTGGGCCCCACCTACGTGAAACTCGGCCAGCTCATCGCCTCGAGCCCCGGAGTATTCGGGCCGACCATGGCAGGTGAGTTCGAGACCTTGCTCGACAAAGTTCGGCCCGCCGACTACGCGGACCTGCGCCGCGTCTTCGTCGAAGACCTGGGCGCCACGCCGGACGAAATCTTCGCGACGTTCGACGAGACGCCGATGGCGTCGGCGTCCATCGCCCAGGTCCACGCCGCGACGCTGCGCACCGGCGAAGACGTGGTCGTCAAGATCCAACGACCGGGGATCGCCGACCGCCTGGCGCCCGACGTCGCAATCCTCGAACGACTCGCCGGCCTGTTGGAGATCTCCGAGTACGGCCGGATGCTCTCAGCCAGGCACGTGGTCGAGGACTTCGCGGACGGACTGGACGCCGAACTCGACTTCCGTAACGAGGCCGCCACGATGGGCCAGTGGTTCGAGTGCCTACAGCCGGGTCCGTTCGGCGACCGAGTGCGCGTCCCCCACGTCTACGACGATCTGACGACGCGTCGCGTGATGACGATGGAACGGATCTACGCCACCCGCATCGACGATGTAGCCGCAGTCCGCGCCGCAGGCCACGACGGTGAAGCGCTGTGCCGCAACCTTCTCCTCTCCCTGCTGGACTCGGCGTTCCACGGCGGCCTCTTCCACGGCGACCTGCACGCGGGCAATGTCCTCGTCGACGACGACGGCAAGCTCGTCCTCCTCGACTTCGGAATCGTCGGACGGTTCGACGCCCGGACGCGGCGGATCCTGCGGCAACTCGTCGTCGACCTGATCGTGAAGCAGGACTACGACTCCGCGGGGCGTGCGATCTTCCTACTCGGAGCCGTCCACAAGCCGGGTTCCACACAGAAGGGCGCCGACGATCTGCGGACCGTCACCACACCGTTGTCGACCGCCGAACTCGGCTCGATGAGCTACACCGATCTCGGGAGGCAGATGGCAGCGGTCGCGAAGGCACACGACGCTCGTCTGCCGCGTGAACTCGTGCTCGTCGGCAAGCAACTGCTATACGTCGAGAAGTACATGAAGCTGCTCGCACCGCGTTGGAAGGCGATCAGCGACCGTGAGATCTACGGATACATGGCCGGAATCCTGAAGGAAGCCGAACGCGACCGGCGGGCGCGCCATGCCTGACCTCGTCGACACCCCCGACCCTGCACTCTCGATGAGGAGCCGAACCACGTGAAGCGCGTCCTAACCGCACTGATGGCATTCCTCGGCGTCGCGTGCATCGCGGCGGCGATCGCGTTGCCGACGTATCTCGTCCCGAAGCTCAAAGTGGTCCCGCTCGACCTCGACATCACGTCGGTCGCCGAGACCGTGGCGCCCGACGGCGAGACCGGCGACCGGTACCCGGCGCGCATCTTCGACCGATGCTCAGTCTCCGAGCGCCGCGCCGCCGTGTACGACGCGCACCTGACGCAGCAGCGTCGCTCGGTGATCGTCGACCCATCCGACGAGAAGCAGGCCACCCTGCAGTCGGCTCAGACCGTGCGCATCGATCGGGTCCGCGACAAGGACGGCAAAGAACGCGAGTTGTCGATGGCGACCGGCGGCGAGCTCCCCTGCGACGACGCGCTCCTGACGGCGACCGTCGACCGTGTGTCGGTGGACCGTAAGACGTCCGTGCCCAACGGCGCAGTGAGTTCGCTGCAGCTCGAAGCCGTCCCCGAGGGCGGAAACGTCGAGGATGCATCGGTGAAACTGGAGAACCGTAAGGGTTTTCAGTACAAGTTCGGTTTCGATGTCGGCAAACGCGACTATTACTACTACGACTCGAACAGTCGCCAGGACTCGATCGCGAAGTTCGTCGAGGAACGCAAGATCGACGGCGTCCAGACGTACCACTTCGTCGCCGACGTCCCGGAGAAAGACCTTTCCGACCTCCCCAATGCCGAAGGCGACGCCGCTCTCGGCACGATCTTGAACATGCCCGCACGGTGGTGGGGCATCTCGGGCAAGGGTGTCAAGAGTCGCGACCCGGTGGAGATGCACCGCTACGCGAAGGCCACTCGCCACGTCTACGTCGAGCCGACCACCGGCACGATCGTCTACGGCTACGAAGACCAGCACCAGTACTTCAAGTCGCCGGATCAGAGCGAGGAGTCTCCCGCACCGATCCGCGACTTCGAGATGGACGCGTTGAACGCCTCCTTCAAGTGGTCGGATGAGACCGTCCAGGCGCAGGCCGACCGCGCCAAGCACTACCTGCGACTCCTCGACTGGGGTGGCAAATACGTGCCGATCGCACTCGGTGTCCTCGGCGTCCTGCTCATCGTCGGCTGGGCGATCCTCGTCTGGCGTGGCCGCACGGCCGACGGAAAGGCCGACGGGCAGGGACCGGACGGCAATGGGCCTGACGGCGACGGACCCAACGGTGACGGACCCGATGGCGACTACCCGACGGATCCGAACGCCTCGTATGCGTACTCGGGGTCACACGAGGCGACGACGGCCATCCCGGCCGTCTCATCCACCGACGACACCACAGTGATGCCTGCACAGGACACCGCACAGGACCCGTATTGGTCGCAGCCGCCGGCCGACGAGACGGCGACCTCGGCCTGGAGCCAACCCGAGCAGGGCCAGACGGACCACAATCACGTGGCCCCGAGCCCCGCGGACGAGACGGACACCGGCTCCTTCCGCCCGATCGCTGATCCCACCCGCCCGATGCCCGACTACGACGGGTACCAGCGACCGGAGTAGGGGGCCGAGGCCGCTCTCCTGCCCAAGAATTCGGGGGCAGAAGAGCCGTCAGCGTCGGGCGACGGACCGGCCGGCCGCACGGCCGGAGAAGATGCAGCCGCCGAGGAAGGTGCCCTCGAGTGCGTTATAGCCGTGCACGCCGCCGCCGCCGAAGCCCGCGACCTCGCCCGCTGCGTACAGGCCGTCGAACGCGGAGCCGTCGGGGCGCATCACCTGTGACTCGAGGTTGGTCTCGAGACCGCCGAGCGTCTTGCGCGTGAGGATGTTGAGTCGGACGGCAATCAGCGGCCCGTGCGCGGGGTCGAGCAGGCGGTGCGGTTTCGCGACGCGGACCACCTTGTCGCCCAGGTAGTTCCGGGCGTTGTGAATGGCCATCACCTGAGCGTCCTTGCTGTACCCGTTCTCCATCTGCGCATCGCGCGAGGAGATGGTGCGTTCGAGCTCCTGCAGGTCGATGTGTCCGCCACGACCGATCTCGTTCATACCGTTCACGAGCTCGGGCAACGTGTCCCGGACGACGAAGTCGACACCGTGCTGGGTGAACGCCTCAACCGGCCCCGGCATCCCCTTGGCGAGGCGACTCTTCGCGGCGACCTTCAACGACTTCTCGGTGATGTCGGGGTTCTGCTCGGAGCCCGAGAGCGCGAACTCCTTCTCGATGATCGAACTGCTGAGCACGAACCACGAATAGTCGTAGCCGGTGGACAGGATCGCCTTCATCGTCGAATTCGTGTCGAAGCCGGGAAAGTTGGGTGCCTCGAGGCGGTTCCCGTTCGCGTCGAGCCACAACGACGAGGGGCCGGGGATGATGCGGATCGCGTGATCGGACCAGACGGGATCCCAGTTCTGGATGCCCTCGGTGTAATGCCACATGCGGTCGCGGTTCACGATGTTGCCGCCCGCGGTCTCGGTGATCGCCAGCATCCGGCCGTCGACGTAGTCGGGCACTCCCGAGATCATGAACTCGGGAGCCGGACCGAGTCGGTCGACCGGCCAATTGCGTCGGATGAGGTCGTGGTTGTGGCCGATGCCGCCCGACGTGACGATCACCGCGCCGCCACGGATCTCGAAGTCGTCGATCTCCACGCGCGACGACGGGACGCCTCGCTCCGTGCTGCTGGGTTCGAGCACCCGGCCGCGCACCCCGACCGTCGCACCGTCGGCCACGATCAATTCGTCGACGCGGCGACGGAACGCGAAGTTGACCAGCCCTCGTTTCTCGGCCTCGAGGACCGGTTCGAGGAAGACACGCACCACCTCGGGGCCGGTTCCCCAGGTCAGGTGGAAACGCGGCACCGAGTTTCCGTGCCCGTCGGCGAAACCGCCACCGCGCTCGGCCCAGCCGACGACCGGGGTGAACCGCAGTCCCAGGTCGTGCAGATACTGACGTTTGACGGTCGACGCGAAGTCGACGTAGGCGCGCGCCCACTGTCGCGGCCAGTAGTCCTCGTCGTCGCGGTCGAACCCCGCCGATCCCATCCAGTCCTGGAGGGCGAGCTCGGGAGAGTCCTTGATGCCGAGACGACGCTGCTCAGGACTGTCGACCAGGAAGATACCGCCCAACGACCAGAAGGCCTGACCGCCGAGGTTCGCCCGATTCTCCTGGTCGACGACGGTGACGCGTTTGCCCGCCTTCGTCAGTTCGTAGGTGGCGACCAGTCCCGCCAGCCCGGCTCCGACGACTACGGCGTCGGCATCATCGGAAGTGTTCACGTGTTCCCCTGTCTTCGCGCGCTGACCATCGCGCACATCACATCGCGACTCTACCGTTTCTCCGGCATCGCGAATCCGACGAAGGCGGCGAGCATCACCGTCGATCGACTGCAGCGGTTCGACCACTGCAGGTCAGTCACACCCGCCCCATACGTCACAACCTGATTTCAACCTGTTCTCAGCTTTGGACAGACGGTCACAGTTCGATTACGCTCACCAGCGAACGGGGGTCAGGGCCGTACGGCTCAGACATTTTTCTACCTCGGCCGCGCGTGCGTGGCCACCGACAGAAGGACTTACGCATGCTCGCTAGCGCCCGCAAGCGCTTGACGGCCCTTGTACTGACGGCCGCTGCCGCCACCGCAGGCACGCTCGTCGCCGTCGCTCCCGCACCGCAGGCCGCGGCCGCAGGTACCGTCGAACAGGTCTACTCGAAGGCGATGCACCGCAACGTGCCGGTAAAGATCGTTCAGGGCAACGGCGGCGGTTCCAAGCCGACGCTCTACCTCCTCGACGGACTTCGCGCACCGAACAACACCAGCGGCTGGCTGCAGAACACCAACGTCGACAACTATATGGCCGGCAAGGGCACCAACGTCGCCATTCCGTTCGGTGGAGCAGGCAGCTTCTACACGAACTGGGAGCGCCGCGACCCCAAGCTCGGCCTCAACAAGTGGGAGACGTTCCTGACGAAGGAACTGCCCGCCTACATGAAGGCCAAGCACCGCAGCGACAACCGTCGTAACGGCATCGCGGGTCTGTCGATGTCCGGCACCGCCGCGCTGAACCTGGCGTCGCGTCACCCGAACTTCTACAAGGCAGTCGCGTCCTACAGCGGATACCCGACCGTCACCATGCCGGGCTTCGGCCAGGGCATCCAGGCCTCGGTCGCTGAGATGGGCGGCAACCCGACGAACATGTGGGGCATCTGGCCCGCAGGCGAGTGGGGGGCCAACGACCCGTTCCTGACTGCAGGCAACCTTGCAGGCAAGCGCGTCTACGTCTCTGCAGGCACCGGAGTGGGCTCCAAGTACGACTCCTCGCTCACCCCGGGAAGCGGCAACTTCAACCCGACCAAGTTCGCGCAGATGGTTCCGCTCGAGGTCGCCGCGTCGACCAGCTCGCGGCTGTACATCGGACGTCTGGCGACTGTTCCGGGCGTCAAGCTGACGACCAACATCACGCCCGACGGCGCGCACTGGTGGGACTACTGGGAGGCTCGCTTCAAGCAGTCCTGGAACACCACGTTCCGCCCGGCGTTCTTCTGAGGGTCTCGACTCCGCTCGACCAGCCGTAAGGCTCGACGAGCAGCGGTAAACCGACTTCGGCCGGCGTCTCCTGACGGGGACGTCGGCCGAAGTCGTATGTTGTCGCTAGTGTTGAGAGCGTGGGAACCGGACAGCACATTCTGACTCGTAAGACTCCATCGGCGATGTTTCTGGTCATGACGATCGCCGACGACGGCGAAGACGCGGTGCGTGAGAGCATCAGCGGGCTGGCAGACCTGGTCACGACGGTGTCGTCTCGGGCTCCGGAAGCGACGCTGTCGGCGGTCATCGCGGTCGGCTCGGACGCGTGGGACCGACTGTTCAGCGGTCCGCGACCGGCACTGCTGCACCCGTTCATCGAGTTGACCGGCGACGTGCACACAGCTCCGTCGACACCCGGCGATCTGCTGCTGCACATCAAGTCCGACCGCATGGACCTCGCATTCGAGGTCGGCCGCCTGTGGACGGACTCGATCGGCGACGCCGTCACGGTGATCGACGAGGTCCACGGCTTCCGGTACTTCGACATGCGCGACCTCATCGGTTTCGTCGACGGAACCGAGAACCCGACCGGCGACGACGCGGTCGATGCGATCGTCGTCGGCGACGAGGATCCCGACTTCGCAGGCGGCACCTACGTCGCGGTCCAGCGGTATGTGACCGAACTCGCCGAATGGAATGCGCTATCGGTGGCCGACCAGGAAGCCGCGATCGGCCGCACTAAACTGGCCAACGTCGAGTTCGATGACGACGTGAAACCGACGAACTCCCATATCGCACTGAATGTGATCGAAGACGAGGATGGCAACGAGCTCGACATCGTGCGCGACAACATGCCCTACGGCAAATTCGGCGGCGCCGGGGAGAGCGGCACCCTCTTCATCGCCTATTCGAGGACTCCCGACATCACCGAGCAGATGCTTCGCAACATGTTCATCGGCGACCCGGAAGGCAACCACGACCGTTTGCTCGACTTCACGACCGCGGTCACCGGGAGCCAGTACTTCGCGCCGACCATGGAGTTCCTCGAGGACCCGCCGCCGGCGCCCGTCCCCGACGACGAGGAATTGGCCGACGGCCCCGCCCCATCCGACGGATCGCTCGGCATCGGCTCGCTCCGCTGACTCCCGCAACCATCACGACCACCACGACTAACGAACGTAGAAGGGAACACCCGATGAGCAATCTGCACCGCGAATTGGCTCCGATCTCCAGCGCCGCATGGGCCGAGATCGAAGAGGAGGCGAGCCGTTCGTTCAAGCGCAACGTCGCCGGCCGGCGACTGGTGGACGTGAAGGGCCCGCTCGGTCTCGACACTGATTCGGTGACCATCGGCCACCGCACGAAGATCGACTCGCCCGCCGACGGCATCTCGGCCTACCTGCGGAACGCGCAGCCCCTCGTCGAACTCAAGGTTCCGTTCACCGTCACCCGCGAGGCGATCGACGACGTGGAGCGCGGCGCCGCCGACTCCGACTGGGACCCCGTCGTCAAGGCCGCGCGCGAGCTCGCGCTCGCCGAGGACCGCGCGATCTTCAGCGGATACGCCGCAGCCAACATCACCGGGCTCGGCGACGGCGCCGCCAACATCGCGTTGCCCGACGACGTCCGCGAAGCCACGGACGCGATCAGCCAGGCCATGAACAAGCTGCGGCTGGCCTCCGTCGACGGGCCGTACTCGCTCGCCCTGTCGGCCGACCTGTACGCACAGGTCAACGAGACGTCGAACCACGGATACCCGGTGCGCGAGCACCTGCGCCGCATCCTCACCGACGGCGAGATCGTCTGGGCACCCGCGATCGACGGCGCCTACCTGGTCTCCACGCGCGGTGGCGACTTCGAACTCACCATCGGCCAGGACGTGTCGATCGGCTACGACTCCCATGACGCCGACGTGGTGAACCTGTACTTCACCGAGTCGTTCACGTACCTCACCTACACGCCCGAGGCTGCCGTCGCACTGCGCTGAGACGAGGAAAACCCATCGTCTGATCGAAGGACGGACGTATAGAGTCGACGGAGTGCTCATCCGCCTGCTCCGCACGTACCTCGCACGATACAAACGACTGATCATCGTCGTCGTCGCGCTCCAGCTCATCGCGACGGCGGCGATGCTGTATCTACCGACGCTCAATGCCGCCATCATCAACGACGGCGTCGCGACGGGCGACACCGGCTACATCCTGCGGACGGGCGGCACCATGCTGGTCGTCTCGCTCGTCCAGATCGTCTGTTCGGTGGTCGCCATGTATGCCGGAGCACAGGCCTCGCTCGGCGCCGGCCGCGACATCCGGCACGACCTCGTGCACCGGGTCAACGACTTCTCGGCACGCGAGGTCGGGCATTTCGGTGCGCCATCGCTGATCACGCGCACCACCAACGACGTCCAGCAAGTGCAGATGCTCGCCGTCATGTCGATATCGATCCTGGTGACCGCCCCGATCATGGGGATCGGCGGCATCATCATGGGCATGTACGAGGCGCTGCCGATCTCGTGGCTGCTCGCCGTCGCCGTCCCCATCCTCGGACTGACGATGGGTCTGATAATCGGCCGGATGATCCCCGCGTTCCGCTCCATGCAGGAACGGATCGACGGAGTGAACCGGGTGATGCGCGAGCAGATCACCGGTATCCGCGTGGTTCGTGCGTTCGTGCGCGAACGCTATGAGATCGACCGCTTCGGCACTGCCAACAACCTGCTCGCCGACGCATCCCTGCGCGTCGGCGCGATGATGGCGCTGATGTTCCCCGCCGTCATGCTCATCACCAACCTGACCTTGATCGCGGTCCTGTGGTTCGGCGGCCACGCGGTCGGCGACGGCGGCGTCGAGATCGGCTCGCTCACCGCGATGATCAGTTATGTCATGCAGATCATGATGTCGGTGATGATGGCCTCGTTCCTGGCGATCATGGCGCCGCGTGCAGGTGTCTGCGCCGACCGCATCTGCGAGGTCCTCGATACCGAGTCGTCGGTGCACACCCCGGCCGAACCCGTCGCGATGATCGACGATCCCGCCGTCGTCGAGTTCGACGCCGTCGAGTTCCGTTACCCTGGCGCCGACGAAGCCGTCCTGTCCGACGTCACGTTCACCACGGGTCCGGGGACGACGACGGCGATCGTCGGGTCCACCGGATCCGGCAAGACGACGCTGGTCAACCTCATCCCGCGTCTGATCGACGCGACGGCGGGCACGCTGCGGATCGGCGGCGTCGACGTCCGCGATCAGGATCCTGACCTCATGCGCGCGGGCATCGGGCTAGTCCCGCAGCGGCCGTACCTGTTCTCCGGGACGGTCGCCACGAACCTTCGACACGGAAAGTCCGACGCCACCGACGATGAGTTGTGGGAGGCGTTGGAGATCGCGCAGGCGGCGGGCTTCGTCCGCGCTATGCCCGACGGACTCGACACCGCGATCGCGCAAGGAGGCACCACGGTGTCCGGGGGTCAACGTCAGCGGCTGGCGATAGCCCGCGCCCTCGTCCGCAGACCGTCGGTTTACGTGTTCGACGACTCGTTCTCCGCACTCGACCTGCAGACCGACGCCCGTCTGCGCGCCGCCCTCGCACCCGCCACACGCGACGCCGCGATGATCGTGATCGCCCAACGTATCTCGACGATCACGTCCGCCGATCAGATCGTCGTCCTCGAACAAGGCTCGGTGGTCGGCATCGGAACGCACGAACAGCTCCTCACGTCGTGCGCGACCTACGCGGAGATCGCCGAGTCCCAACTCGCGATCGGAGCAGCGCAGTGAGCCGCCCGGGTGCGCCCGGCGCACCGTCCCTGGAGAAGCCGCACTCCTTCGGTCCGTCGTTGAAGCGGCTGATCCGGCAGCTCGGTGCGCACCGAGCCGCGATGACCGCGATCATCCTCTCGATCGTCGGCTCAGTCGCACTCAACGCGTACACGCCGCGTGTCCTCGGTGACGCCACGAACGAGCTGTTCGACGGTGTGATCGGCTCGCAACTCCCGTCCGGCGTCTCCAAAGAGCAGGCCGTGGATGGCCTGCGCGACTCCGGCCACGGCACGTTCGCCGACATGGTGTCGTCGATGGACGTCGTCCCCGGACAGGGCATCGACTTCGACGCGGTCGGTCGCATCCTCGCGTTCGTGCTCATCCTCTACGTTGCGTCCGCATTGCTCGGCTGGTTCGGCGCCTATCTGCTCAACAGGGTCGTCGTCGCCACCGTCACACGACTCCGCGGCCGCATCGAGGAGAAGGTCCATCGGCTGCCGCTGAAGTACTACGACACGTCGGCGCGCGGCGACCTTCTCTCTCGAGTCACCAACGACCTCGACAACCTCTCGCAGTCGTTGCAGCAGACCATCAGCCAGTTCATGAACTCGGTACTGATGGTGATCGCCATCCTGATCATGATGTTCTCGATCTCGCCGCTCCTGTCGGTGATCGCGATCGCGACCGTCCCTTTGGCCGCAGTCGCGACAGGGGTGATCGCGAAACGCTCCAAACCGCACTTCGTCGGCCAGTGGTCGTCGACCGGTGCGTTGAACGCGCAGATCGAAGAGGCCTTCACCGGGCACGAATTGGTCAAGGCGTTCGGCCGCCGCGAAGCCGTCGAGGCGGCATTCGACGACCGCAACGAGAAGCTCTACCAGTCGTCGTGGCGTGCCCAGTTCATCTCCGGGATCATCATGCCGACCATCATGTTCCTCGGAAACCTCAATTATGTTGCGGTCGCCGTCGTCGGCGGACTCCGCGTCGCCTCCGGCCAGTTGAGCCTTGGCGAGGTGCAGGCCTTCATCCAGTACTCGCGCCAGTTCACGCAGCCACTCACCCAGATCGGGTCGATGTTCAATCTGATGCAGAGCGGCGTCGCGTCGGCCGAACGCATCTTCGCTGTCCTCGACGAGGACGAGGAGGATCCCGATTCCGTCGACGCGCAGTCACCGACGTCCGATGCCGGCCGCATCGTCTTCGACGACGTCTCATTCCGTTACGTCGACGACCGCCCGCTCATCGAGAACCTGTCGCTGACCGCGGAGTCCGGCGACACCATCGCGATCGTTGGGCCGACCGGCGCGGGCAAGACGACGCTCGTGAACCTCATCATGCGGTTCTACGAGCTCGACGCCGGCGTCATCTGGGTCGACGGTGTGGACGCGTCGACGATGACGCGCGACGATCTGCGCGAACGGACCGGCATGGTGTTGCAGGACTCGTGGCTGTTCGGCGGCACCATCTACGACAACATCGCATACGGCGACCCGACCGCCTCCCGCGAGGAAGTCGTCGCGGCCGCCCGAGTCAGCCACGTCGACCACTTCGTACGCACCCTGCCCGACGGATACGAGACCGTGCTCGACGACGAGGGCGGCGGGGTCAGTGCGGGCGAACGCCAGCTCATCACCATCGCTCGCGCGTTCCTGGCCAAGCCGTCGATCCTCATCCTCGACGAGGCGACGAGCTCCGTCGACACCCGCACCGAGCTGCTCATCGGCAAGGCGATGGCCAATCTGCGTGCCGACCGCACCAGCTTCGTGATCGCTCACCGACTGTCCACGATCCGCGACGCCGACACGATCGTCGTCATGGAGGATGGACACATCGTCGAACAGGGCGACCACGACGCTCTGCTGAAGGCGCGCGGTGCGTACCACCGCTTGTACAACGCGCAGTTCACCGGCCCGTCGGAGACGCTCGACGACGAGCCCAAACACGGAGCTCCTGCGCCGACTCAGCTCGGCTGACTCGGCGCCAGCACGCGCGTCTGCCCTGGCACGTCGACCCGCGCTTCGCGCCCCTCACTGCGCGACGTACCCGACGTGGTCCCGGCCGATGCGGCGATCACGGCGCCGACGGCAAGGGCGGGCAGCAGACCGATCCGCTGGTGCAGCACGAGCAGCCCGACGAGGACAGCGACCACGGGCTCGAGGCTGAGCAGGACGCCGAACACTCGTTCCGGCACCCGGCGAAGGGCGGAGAGTTCCAGGCTGTACGGAATCACCGAGCCGAGGAGCGCCGTTGCCACACCGAGCGCGAGGATTCGCCAGTCGTGCAGGGCGGGCATCGCCTGGTGCGCGCCGAGAGGAAGCATCGCGACCGCGGAGACCGTCAGGGCGGCAGCGAGGCCGCCGGTTCCCGGAACGGCCTTACTGACCCGTGCGCCCGCCAGAATGTAGCCGGCCCAGAACAGTCCGGCGAGCAGGGCGCACACGATTCCGACGGGATCCAGCGACGACGCCCCGAGGATGCTGTCGACGCCGAGAAGCGCCATCCCGACGAAGGCCAGACCGACCCACAGCAGGTCGGCGCGACGCCGAGAGAGGACGGCGGCAAGAACCAGTGGGCCGAGGAACTCGATCGCCACCGTCGTCCCCAGCGGGATGCGGCCGATCGCAGCGTAGAAGCAACCGTTCATCGCGGCCGTTACCAGACCGAAAGCGACGACCGCCGTCCATTCGCCGCGACCCCAGCGACCGATCCGCGGCCGGACGACGATCATGAGCACGACAGCGGCGATCGCCAGGCGAAGGAATGTGACGCCCCATGACCCGAGCTCGTCGATCAGGCCGACGGCGAGTGCGGCTCCGAATTGGAGCGAGGTGCACGATCCGACGATCATCGCCACCGCGGTACCCGGGCGCCCGCCGCCGTTCACCTCTATCACGTCGTCAATCCTCCGACCTCGCGTAGAGTCAGTCCAGCGAACCTTTATGGCGAGTACTCATCAGAACAGCTAATGATTGGTGGAGTCAGTGCTGAACGTCGGGCGGCTGCGGGTGCTGCGGGAACTCCACTTGCGCGGTACGTTGGCCGCCGTCGCCGAGGCGCTCGTGTACACACCGTCGGCCGTGAGCCAGCAGCTCTCGCAACTCGAACGAGAGGTCGGAGTCCCGTTGCTGGAGAGGGTCGGTCGTGGCGTCAGGCTGACCGATGCCGCGTTGACCCTGGTCGGGCACACCGAGGCGGTACTCACCCGCCTCGAGGCGGCGGAAGCAGACCTCGCCGCCTCGCAGCCGACCGTGCAGGGTGTCCTGCGCGTCGCACTGTTCCAGTCCGTGGTTCTCGAGCTCGCACCGCCCACCCTGACGCTCCTCGACGAACGGCACCCATTACTCCAGGTGGAGCTCGTCCAACGCGACGAGGACCTGGCGACCAGCGGCATGCTGGCTCAGGAGTTCGACGTCGTGCTCGGTGAAGAGTTCCCCGGCCGCCCTCATCCGATTCGCCCCGACGTCCACCGCGAAGACCTGCTTCGGGACTCGCTGATGCTGGCGCTGCCCGCGCACGGTCGCTGGGCGGGTCTGCCGCCCGCACTGAAAGAACTGTCCGATGCACCATGGGCACTCGACCCGGCGGACACCGCGATGGGCGCGTGGTCGCGGGACATCTGTCGGGCGGCAGGTTTCGAACCGATCGTCCGATTCGACACCCCCGATCCACTGCTGCAGGCCCACCTCGTCCGGACCGGTCACGCCGTTGCACTGATGCCGTCCATGCTGGCGTCTCGCCATCTCGCCGGAACACGACTCGAGGCGCTGCCCGACGACCCGCACCGGATGCTTTACACCGCGACCCGTACCGGACGGATCGGTCACCCCGCGGTCCAGGCGTTCCGTGAGGCCATCGCCGAAGTCGCGCAGTCGCATCGCATGAACTCGTGACGCACTACCGTTCAAGGCGCGAGTCCGTCAGACCGTTCGCGAAAGGAGCCGCCGTGCCCGCATCCCGCATCATCCTGATCCGCGCCATCAACGTCGGCGGAGCCAAACTGCCGATGGCACGGCTGCGGGAGATCGCGAGCGGACTCGGCGCCGTCGACGTCTCGACATACATCGCGTCCGGGAATCTGCTGTGCACGCCGCCTGCCGACCCGGCCGAATTCGATCACGCTCTTGAACAAGCGATCTCCGATGAGTTCGGCTATTTTCGAGAAGTGATCAGCAGGACCCCAGACGAGATCGACGCCGCCCTGTCCGCGTTCGCGTTCGGCGAGGCCCGGCACGGTCACCTCTACTTCCTGACCGACACCCCGGACGCAGAAGCGGCCGAGGCATTCTGCGCCCGCGACTTCGGGAACGGCGAGCGCCTCGCCGTCGTCGGACGCGACCTGCACATCGACTACCGCGACGGAGCGGGCGCAACCAAACTCACCCCGAAACTGATCGAGCGTGCACTCGGCGTCACCGGGACCGCTCGCAATCTGCGGACGAGTGCCGCCCTCGTCGAACGGGCTGGCGCGTGAGCGAGGAGCCGAAGCCGGGCGGGTCCGTGGACGCGCGGTTCACGCTCGCCGCCGAACGCACGATGCTCGCGTGGCTGCGGACCGCGCTCGGACTGGTCGCCGCTGGTGTCGCCGTCCTCCACCTGATTGGCGAGTTCACCTCACCTGTCTTGCAGACCGTCCTCGGCGTGGGCCTGGTGCTACTGGGCGCGGTGTGTGCCGCCGTCGGCGGACGGCGGTGGTACCAGGTGACGCACGCTCTCGAACACGGCGGACGCATGCCTGGACCGTTCGCGATCTGGGTGCTGATCGGCGGCGTCGTCGTGCTGTCTCTGGCCTTCGTCTTCGTCCGGTGACGCCCCGGTAACCTCAAGTCTCATGACTGACTCGCCTGACCCCGCCGGCGTCAAGACCGTAGAAATCTCCACCGACGGCGCATGCCTCGGGAACCCCGGCCCCGGCGGGTGGGGCGCGATCCTCCGCTACGGCGACGTCGAGAAGGAACTGTCCGGAGCCGAGCCCGACACCACCAATAACCGGATGGAGTTGACGGCCGCGATCAAAGCGCTCAACGCACTGACCAGACCATCGACGGTGATCCTCTACACCGACTCCAACTATGTCCGGAACGGCATCACCAAGTGGGTCGCCGGCTGGGTGCGCAACGGCTGGAAGAACGCGAGCAAGCAGCCGGTCAAGAACACCGATCTGTGGCAGGAGTTGATCGAGGCCGAGAAGAGGCACTCCGTCGAGTGGCGCTGGGTGAAGGGCCATGCGGGCGACAAGTACAACGAGATCGCCGACACGCTCGCCACGAGTGCGGCGAAGACGTTGAGGGATTGACGCCCTCACACTTCGATCGGCGGATACAGCTGGTCCATCGTCATCTGCCGGTTCCGGCGCGCCGCCCACGAACTGACGGCCACCGCGACGACGATGACACCCCCGAGGACCGCGACCGAGGTCCACATTCGGCTGTCGACGCCGCCCGAGATCAGCTGTCTCAACCCGGTCACCGCATAGCTCATCGGATCGTACGGATGCACGACTTGGGCGAGCTTGGCCGTCGTCTCCACCGGATAGATGCCGCCTGACGCGACGATCTGCACCATCAGGAACGCCAACGACACGACTCGTCCCACCGCCACTCCGAACAGCGCGTTGAACATCTGTATCAATGCCAGGAACGCACCGGATATCAGCAGCATGAACGCGGCCATACCCAATGGGTTCACCGGATCGAGACCGACCGCGAAGTGCGCGACGAGGAACATCACGACGACCTGCGCGAGGGCGACGAGGATCGCGGGCCAGTAGGACGACAGCACCGAGCGCAGTCCGCCGAGTCCGTCCAGCACCGGCCGGGTCTGGAGCGGTTTGATGAGCATCCAGATGATCAACGAGCCGATGAACAGAGCCAACGGGAGAAAGAACGGTGCGAAACCGGCACCGAAGGTCGGCGCCCGATTCTCGGTGACCGAACTCAGCTCGACGGGCTGCGACAGATTGGCCGCGGTCTTCGCCTGCTGTTCGGAGTCGCCGAAGTCGGGAATCTGCTTGACACCGTCGGCGAGCCCTGTCGACAACTGGTTCGCGCCGTCCAACAGTTTCGGGGTGCCGTCGGCGAGTTGATGAGCCCCGGAGGCCAACTGCTGGCTGCCGTCGGTGAGCTGCACGAGACCCGAGTTGAGTTGCCCCGCACCCGCAGACAGCTGATTGGCGCCGTCGACGAGTTCACCCACCTTCCCGGGCAGTTCGCCGCTCTCCAACTGTCCCAGGAGGCCGCGCAGCCCAGAGTTCGGGTCACCGAGTTGCGTCGACAACGTCTTCGACTGCTGTGACAACGCCGTCACCTGTTGCGTGGTGTTCGGGTCGACGCCTTCGGTCCGCAGAAACTTCTGCACCGGGCGAAGGGCGGTCGCCAGTGACCGCGCCGTCGGGTCGTTGCTGCCGCGCAGTTGCGCGATCACACCGCTCAACACCTGCTCGGCCTGCGACTGCCCGGCACCGATCGTGCCGATCCCGTCGAGCAGCGTCGACGCCCTCTTGGTCAGTTGGGCGACGTCGTCGGCGTACTTCGTCGGTTTGAGTCCGGAGTTCGCGACATCCTTGAGTGCGGTGGTGAGCGGTGCCGTCGCCTGGTCGACGCCGGACGCCAGCTGTTTCGCGCCCGCCGCGAGTTGGGCGGAGCCGTCCCGGGCGGTCACCATGTTGACGGCGAGTTCGTCGGCTCCGTTCGAGAGCTGTTGCGCGCCACTGTTCGCGGTGCCCACGCCTGCGGCGAGTTGTTTGGCGCCGTCGGCCGCCGTGGTCAACCCCTTACCGGCCGAGACGAGTCCCACGAGGACCTGGTTGACCGCCTGCTCACCGATTGCTCCGTTGACCGCTTCCAAGACCTGCGCCGCAGCGTTCTGGCCGATTATCCCGGCCAGATAGCTGTTGGCGTCGTTGTACTTGAACTGGATCGTCGCCTTATGCGGGTTGTCGCTGATCGCCGAGGCGATCGCGCTGCTGAAGTTCTTGGGGATGGTGATGGTGAAGTAGTACCGGCCGTGCGCCAATCCGTCGGCGGCGTCGGCCCGGTCCGTCGGCGTCAAGTCGAGCTGACCGGATTTGAGCAGCTGGTCCTGCACTTGTTCGCCCGCGTTGAGCGGCTTGCCCTGCGACTGTGCCCCGGCATCCTCGTTGACGACGGCGACCGACACCTTGTCGACCTCGTCGAAGGGATTCCAGAAGACCCACAGGTACATCGCGCCGTACAGGAGCGGCATCAGGATGATGGTGGCCAACGCGATCTTCGGCATCGCGCCCTTGCCGTAGCGCGTGAACTCAGTACCGAGCGACAGTCCCGCCAACATCAGTTGGTCCCTTCTTCGTGCATTCCACGGTGATCGAGCGAAGTCGAGATCCCCGTTAGATTCGGCATCTCGACGACCGTCCGGATCCCCAGGTCACCGTCGACCGGGTTGCTGGTCGCGGTGATGACCGTCTGCTCCCAACCCAGCTCCACCAGCCGTTGCAGCAGCGTCCGTTGGTCGGCGACGCTGCTCAACCGGTCGACACCGCCGACTATCAGGAGCGGCGTGCGACGCGTGTTCGCAAGCGCGATCCGCAGCAGCGCGACATCGAGTTCACTGAGGTCTTCGACGAATGCGCGCGGATCCGGCAGCGGAAGCGGCCCCCAGACGGGGCCGCATACAGCCGTGACCGACTGCGCTCGTTTGACGACGAGCCGGTACCAGGACGCATCCCACCGCAGCTTCTCGGTGACCAGGTCGATCACCCGGACGGAGTCGTAGACGGCGTCGAGGTCGTCGACGGCTCCGATCGAGGCGACCTTGAAGATGCTCTTCGGGTTCGTCTTCCCGAACACCGAAAGTTCGCCCGACTTCGGCTTCATCCGACCGGCCAGCGTCAACAGCAGGCAGGTCCGGCCCGATCCCGACGGGCCGCGGAGCACGGTCAGTCCGCCCGGGGGCACATCGAGGTCGATCGGGCCGTACACCGCACCGGACGGGCCGTTCTTGGTCAGGCCTCGAGCAGCGACGGCTGCTGCGATCAGCTGCGCATTGGTCATGGGTACTGACCCTAATGCGGCAGGCAGTCGGACACGAGCGGGCGCGTCTCGGCGTGCCCGGACGAACGGTCACGTCGCAGGCGTGCGACGCGTCACCGACGTGGTGTCAGGCGATGACGCCGCCGCCGCGCAGGCGCGCGAGTTCGCCGTCGTCGAGCCGTAGCACTTCGGCCAGGATCGCATCGGTGTCGTCGCCGAGGGAGGGCGCAGGCGCGGTCCCGGAGTACTTCGCGTCGAAACGAGCGGGCGGACTCGACGAGATGACCTCGCCGACGCCCGGCTGGTCGAGGAGTGCGAGTACCGGCTGCGACGCCGGGTCGGCCGCGACCTGAGCGGGCGTGCGGTACGGCCCCCACAGCACACCTGCGGCGTCGAGCGCCGCATGGACATCAGTCGTCGACCGGTCGGCGAACCACGGCTTGAGCAGTGCCTCGATCACCAGCCGGTGCGTCGCCCGGCCTTCGTCGGTCGCGAAGTCGACGCCGAGTGACTCGGCCAACGACGCAAACACCTCCGTCATCCCGGTAGCCGCCCCGATCGCCGACCACTGCCGCGGGGTCAACGCCACAATCATGACGCGGTCGCCGTCGGCGGTCGCGAAATCGACGCCGAAGCTGCCGTACATGTGGTTGCCGTGCCGGACGCGGTCGCCGCGTTCGGCCGCCTCGGTGTACACGCCGAGATCGGCGACGGCTGCCGCAGCGACGTCGGCCAGCGCGATCTCGACGAGCGCGCCCCGGCCTGTCCGGTCGCGACGGCGCAATGCCGCGAGCACCGACGTGACGACCTGTTGCCCGCACAGCAGGTCCCAGGCGGGCAGTACATGGTTGACCGGATCCTCGGTGTACGACGGCCCCGTCAACGACGCCATCCCCGTCGCACCGTTCACTGTGTAGTCGACGGCTGCACCACCGTCGGCGCGCCCCTGCACGCGGACGGCGATCACGTCCTCACGCCGACCGCGCAACGCGTCGTACGCGAGCCAGTCGCGGCCGACCGCGTTGTCGACGACGATCCCCGCGTCCGCGCCCGGCGCGGTCGCGAGCGCGAGCAGGAGATCCCGGCCGGCTTCGCTGCGGACGTCGAGGGTCACCGACCGTTTGCCTCGATTGAGCGCCGTCCAATACAGACTTCTGCCGGTCCGCGTCGACAGCGGCCACCGGTGCACGTCAGCGTTCCCGCCGATCGGGTCCACGCGGATCACGTCCGCGCCCAACTGCGCCAACGACATCCCCGCGCTCGGCCCGGCGACGAAGCTCGCGAACTCGATGATCCGGATACCGTCGAGCGGTAGTGGGGCGGATGTAATCTGCGTCTCATCGACCATAGGAGAGGATTGTATATTCGGCAGGCAGAACAGATTTCGCCGAAAGCTCACGACAGGTCGATCGACGATTCGACACGAGGAGGACCATGTCGCAGGTCAGTGCGGACGACTTCGTCCAGATCAAGGACGCCGTGCACGAGTTCATCCGTACCCGCGTGGTCCCGCGTGAACGCGAGATCGCCGAGAACGACGCCGTCCCCGACGATCTCGTCGCCGCGGCCAAAGACATCGGATTGTTCGGCTACGCGATACCGCAGGAGTGGGGCGGGCTCGGGCTCGACCTGCAGCAGGACGTGGAACTGGCTCAGGAGTTCGGGTACACGGCGCTCGCCCTGCGGTCGATGTTCGGCACCAACAACGGCATCGCGGGCCAGGTCCTCGTCAACTTCGGGACCGAGCAACAGAAGGCGACGTGGCTGGAGCCTATCGCATCGGGCGACGTCGTCGCCTCGTTCGCGCTGACCGAACCCGGTGCCGGATCGAACCCTTCCGGATTGCGCACCCGAGCCGCCGAACAGTCCGACGGTTCGTGGGTCATCGACGGCGGCAAATGCTTCATCACCAACGCTCCCACCGCAAACCTGTTCGTCACGTTCGCGCGAGTTCGGCCCGCCGACGACGACGGCCCCGGCATCGCCGTGTTCCTCGTCCCCGCCGACGCTCCCGGCATCATGGTGGCCGACCGCGACAAGAAGATGGGGCAGGAAGGCGCGTGGACCGCCGACGTGCACTTCGACGGCGTGCGCGTCGATGGGGCAGCACTGGTCGGCGGTGACGTCGACGTCGGCTACAAGGCGGCGATGACGTCGTTGGCCCGCGGCCGTGTGCACATCGCAGCGCTCGCCGTGGGATCCGCCCAACGTGCGCTCGACGAATCGCTGCGTCACGTGGCCGTGACCACGCAGGGCGGGACGCCGATCGGCGACTTTCAACTCGTCCAAGCCCATATCGCCGATATGCAGACCGATGTCATGGCCGGGCGCGCACTGGTACGCGACGCCGCCGCGAAATGGGTGGCTGGCGACGACCGTCGGAGCGCGCCGTCGGTCGCGAAACTGTTCTGTACCGAGATGGTCGGCCGCGTCGCCGACACCGCCGTCCAGGTGCACGGCGGCTCCGGATACATGCGCGAGACCGCCGTTGAACGGATCTACCGCGACGTCCGACTGCTCCGCCTGTACGAGGGGACCAGCGAGATCCAACGACTGATAATCGGCGGCGGCCTGGTCCGCGCAGCCAAGAAGCACGCGAAGGGGAAATGATGTCTCGACTGCGCTCGACAAACGGAGAAAACGGCTCGGCAGACGGAGAAGGCGGCGGACTCGGCGGCGGAAGGGGCAACCATCTCCTCGCCGGGAAGGTCGCCGTCGTCACCGGTGCGGCGCAAGGCATCGGGTTCGCCGTCGCCGCGCGATTCGTCGCCGAAGGCGCCCGCGTCGTGCTCGGCGACCTCGATGCGACTCGCGTCGCCGAGGCCGCGGCCTCGCTCGGTGGCGACGAAGCGGCACGCGGCATCGGATGCGACGTCACGTCCGGCGATGACGTGAGGCGACTCATCGACTCTGCGGTCGACGCGTTCGGCGCCGTCGACGTCTGGGTCAACAACGCGGGCATCACACGCGACGCAACCATGCGCAAGATGACCGAGGACCAGTTCGACCAGGTGATCGACGTGCACCTCAAAGGCGTCTGGCGCGGTACCCGGGCGGCAGCCGCGCACATGCGCGAACGCAAGACCGGATCGATCATCAACCTCTCCTCCATCTCCGGGAAGGTCGGGCTCGCAGGCCAGACCAACTATTCGGCAGCCAAAGCGGGGATCGTCGGCCTGTCGAAGGCCGCAGCCAAGGAGGTCGCCTACCTGGGTGTCCGCGTCAACTGCATCCAACCGGGTCTGATCCGTACGGCAATGACGGAGGCGATGCCCGAGCGGATCTGGGATCAGAAGATGGCCGAGATTCCGATGGGACGCGCAGGTGAACCGAGCGAGATCGCAAGCGTCGCGACCTTTCTCGCATCAGACTTGTCGTCGTACATGACCGGGACGGTGCTCGAAGTGACCGGTGGACGGTTCATGTGAGCTGGGCGCCGCACACCGTCGTCACCGATGAGTTGATCGATCCGGCGCCCCTCGCCGCGCTCGCCGCACTGTTCGACGACTGGCTCGAGGCGCCCGCGCCCGGGGACGAGTTGCCGCCGCTGTGGCATTGGGCTGCGCTCGGGCGGTGGGCGTCGTCCTCGGAGCTCAGCATCGACGGCCATCCGTTCCGCGGTTCGTTCCTCCCTCCTGTCGAGTTGCCCAGGCGGATGTTCGCCGGTGGACGGGTGGAGTTCGTCCGGCCGCTACGGGTCGGCGACGTCACGCGCCGCACGTCGCGAGTCGACGAGGTGACCGAGAAGAACGGGCGCAGCGGGAGGCTCGTCCTGGTGACCGTGACGACGGTTCTGCACGACACCGCCGACAGACCGGCCGTGATCGAACGGCAGGATCTGATCTATCGGGATGCGGCGGTCGCATCCGGCCAGCCCGCTGAGCCGACGGAGCTCACCCCGGCAGGCCCACCACTGAGGAAGTCCGGCGACGGTTGGACGTTCCACACCGATCCGACCCTGCTCATGCGCTTCTCCGCCGCCACCGCGAACGCACACCGCATTCATTACGACTGGCCGTATGCAACCAGAGTCGAGGGATATCCCGGGCTGGTGGTGCACGGACCTCTCATGTCCCTGGCGGTGGCACAGACTCGACGGCTGTCCGACGGTTCACCGATATCGGCGATCGAACATCGGAACGGTGTACCCCTGTTCTGCGGACAGGATGCGGAGGTCGTCGTCGACGAGTCGACAAGGACGCTGGTCGGCGCGGACGGGCGTCCGAGGACGACGGTCACCTTTGCCACGGGCTGAGCGCGGCGTCGTGTTCCTGTCATACGATCTGCTCACCTAGTGCCGCCTCGCACCACCCGCGAACTCGTCACGATACGAACGGAAGTGCCGCATGCCCCCAACAGTCGACCTCGCCTACGAGCGACACGGCCTCGCCGACGGCCCGACCATCATGCTTCTGGGGGCACTGGGGTCGGCGCGCTCGATGTGGCGCCCACAGATCAGTGGGCTGTCGGACGCGCACGACGTCATCGCCGTCGACCTGCGCGGGCACGGCGAGTCGCCGGAGTCGGTCGGCACGTCCACCGTCGCCGCGATCGCCGGCGACGTCGCAGCGCTCCTCGACCGACTCGATGTCGATTCCGCTCATCTCGTGGGGCTCTCGCTCGGCGGCGCCGTCGCGCAGGAACTCGCGGTCACGCATCCCGACCTCGTCCGTACGCTGACCCTCTTGTGCACGTCGGCGCGGTTCGGCGACCCCGAACCGTGGGTCGACCGCGCGCAGACCGTCCGGGTCGACGGCACCGCGTCCATCGCGGAGTCCGTCGTCGAACGGTGGTTCACCGCGGTGTTCGCACAACGCAATCCGGCCCTCGTCGAACGGATGCGGGCGATGGTCGCCGCGACGTCCGACGAGGGGTACGCCGCGTGCTGCGAAGCGCTCGCCGGCTTCGACTCCCGCGCCGACCTGGGCTCGATCAACGCGCCCACGCTTGTCATCGGAGCAGCCGACGACCAAGCCGTCCCTCTCGAACACCAGCGGGTGCTGGCCGACGGCATCCCCGACGCCCGGCTGCAAATCCTCGACTACGCAGCGCACCTCGCGTCGTACGAGCAGCGTTCGGTGGTGAGCACGGCCATCGCCGAGCACGTCGCGGATCACTAGCCGGTCGAGCCGCGCGCAACCACCACGCCGGTCGAGCGAAGTCGAGACCCCCTCCGACGCAACGGGTTTCGACACGTCTCGTCGCTACGCTCCTCACCGGCTCAACCAACTACATGACCGCTAGTCAACCGCCGGTCGACCCCTTCTCCGCCGGCCGCCCCCTTCTCCGCCGGTCGACCCCTTCTCCGCCGGTCGAGCGCAGTCGAGACCGCCGCTTACTGAAGCGCCTGCCGCGGAATCGGATCCAACGGGAACGGCCGGAGGAACGGCACCGACTGGTACCGCACGTTCGCGTGGCCACGCGGGTGGGCGGTCGGGTCGTTCCCGATCAGCCACCGGAACGAGACGGTCAGCTCGCCGGGCCATGTGCTTGTGACGACGTGTGTGAACGCGGTCGGCCTGGGCGTGGCGGTCGATATGAACCGGTCCTGATCGAAGAACAGGATGTGGGTCGGCGAGCTGCCGGTAGCCCCTTGCGGATAGACCTGGACCCACTTGAACCAGCAGCCCATGGACGAACCCTGGCCGGTGACCCGCCAGGCGATGTCCCGGCCGGGGAACGGTGGAGCCAGATGACGGACGGCGGCGTCGACCCGGCTGGTCGGGACTCCCGCGCATGCGGCAGGGTGGGTGTTGTTCGCCGAGGTCGGCGCCGCGTCGGCCTGCCCGGCACCTGCTCCGAGTCCGGCCACTACCATGGCGAGTGCGACTGCTGCGGCCTTCGCTGAATGACGCATCGTTCTACTCCTTGAGTCTCCCCGACCGTGTGGATGCGACCCCGCGACTGCGCGAGTCCCGCACTCAGTACGTCGTGACGACGCTCACCTTCGTTTCGATTCCCGTCATTCGATCGCATGACACCTCCGCCGAGCTTCACACGACTGCCAGCGCCTATGACCACGCTTGCTTTCCCGCTGCAGAAGTGGTTACCGTCACTCTTGTTGATCGATCGATCAATTCTTGCCGGGGCGCGACGACGGATGAGAGACAGCATGCGAGTAGGCAGACTTCTGGGCAGGGTAGGAACAGTCGGCATTGTGGCGGTGACCGCGGCCGCCCTGTTCGCACCCACCGCAGCTGCCGCGCCCCGTCACAACGCGAAGGTCGGCGGCGGTGTCGCGCAAGCCTACGTCACCGACACCCGCCCCGGCACGTCCCTCACATTGGAGGCAGCCGACGGTTCCGCCGCCGGGCACGGCGTCAGCGACCGTCTCGGTTCGCTGATCGTCCGACACCTCGCGCCCGGCTCATACAGCTGGAAGGGTGCAGGCGTCACGTCGCGCCGAGTGACGGTGACCGACGCCGGGTCGCCGCCCCCGAACCCGTCGCTCTACGACCAGAAGCTGCACGAAGGACTCAACTACATCCGAATGCGGGACGGCGTCACCCTCGCGGCAACGGTGCGGCTACCGTACGGCAAGAAGCTGTCCGACGGCCCGTTCCCGACCGTCGTGGAGTACTCCGGCTATCAGAACGCCGCACCGAACGACCTGGTGGTCGGGGCGATCGGCGAGAAAGTCGGCGTCCCGGATCCGCAGGCGCCCGCGAGTTCGGTGATCGTCGGCTCGACACTGGCGCCGCAGATGCTCGGCTTCGCGACCGTCAGCCTTCAGATGCGCGGAAGTGGTTGCAGCGGAGGCGACTTCGGCCTGTTCGACAAGGTCATGGCATTCGACGGCTACGACACCATCGAGACAGTCGGGCGTCAGGGTTGGGTGAAGAACGGCAAGGTCGGGATGGTCGGCATCTCGTTCTCGGGCATCTCGCAGATGTACACCGCGGGCACCCGCCCACCGCACCTCGCCGCGATCGCACCGATGAGCACCACCGACGACCTCTACTCAGTCGGGCGCCCTGGCGGCATCTTCAACAAGGGCTTCGCCAAGTCGTGGCTGCAGGAGCGCGTCGACGAGGCGAAACCGGGACCGGCAGGCGGGCAGCCGTGGGTCAAGGCCCGAATCGACGCGGGCGACAAGGTCTGCGCCGCGAACCAGAAACTCCGCCTTCAGACGCAGGATCCGTTCGCCCTGATCGATCAGAATCCGTTGGAGTCGGCGCCGGTCTATCAGGAACGGTCACTGCCTGACTGGGCGTCGAAGATCGACGTGCCCGTATTCCTCGTCGGCGCGGCACAGGACGAACAGACCGGCCCCAATTGGGTCGACGTTCTGGCCAAGCTGAAGCACAACCCGAAGGTATGGGCCAACATCGTCAACGGGCGCCACTTCGACTCGCTCGGCCCGCAGATCCTCTCGCGGTGGGCGGAGTTCTTGCAGATCTTCGTCGCCGACGAGGTGCCGACCACGCCGCCGACGATGGCGCCGCTCGGCCTCGCCGTCTATCCGGCTGCCACGAATGCGCCGGGTCAACCTATCCCGCCCGTCCGCTTCTCGAATTCGGTGAATGTGAAGACCGCGAAAGCACGGTTCACAGCCGGAACCCCGCGGGTATGGGCGCTGTTCGGAAATGGAGCAGGAAAGGCCGGCCCCGGCGGTCTCTCATCGCCGTGGCAGAAGTCGTTCCGGTCCTGGCCCGGCGACGCCGGAGCCGAGCGGTTGTACCTGGCGCGCAACGGAAAGCTCCGCACGTCGGCGGGCGACGGCGAGGTCGCCTTCCGACCGGATCCGGTGAACCGTCCGCTGAACACGCTCCCCGCCGCCGACAGCGACACCGCGGCGGCCTGGGGCACCGCGCCCGACTACCGATGGAAGCAGGCACCCGGCCGCAGCGGGCTCGGATTCATCAGTTCCCCGCTGGCGACCGACCAGCTGATGCTCGGTGACGGATCGGTGACGCTCGGCGTCAAGAGCACCGCACCGTCGACCGACGTGCAGGTGACGCTCACCGAGGTCTCGGCGACCGGGCACGAGACGGCGATCGGTACCGGCGTCCTGCGATCGGGCTACCGCGGTGACGGCACGACACCGGACTACTCGACCTCGCGGGCAATGGGTGCGGGCTTCAACCAGATGACGATTCCCATCCATCCGGTGATGCACTCGTTCGCCAAGGGATCGCGCATCCGCGTCCTCGTCAGCGCACCGGGCGGCGACCTCGCGTCCTGGCAGTTCGAGACCCCGCGCACCGGCGGACGCGTCGTCGACACGATCAATCTGTCGAAGTCGTTCGTGTCGCTGCCCGTCGTCTCTCATTCCGGCATGCCGGTGCACCCGAAGTGCGGAAGCCTGCGCGGACAGCAGTGCCGCGTGTACCACCGCGCATTCAACGGCGGCTGATCGTCGCTGGTCGTCGCTGATCGTCGCTGATCGTCGCTGATCGTCGCTGATCGTCGCTGATCGAGCGAAGTCGAGATTCCCGTGCGCACGTTGCGGTCTCGACTCCGCTCGACCAACGGAGGGGCTCGACCAACGGAGGGGCTCGACCAACGGAGGGGCTCGACCAACGGAGGGGCTCGACCAGCGGAGGGGCTCGACCGGCAGAAGGGGCTCGACTGGCGGCGGGGGACGACCTACAGGCGGTTACCCGTCTCCGGGTGGAAGAGATGGACGGCGGCGCCCGACTGGCGCAGGCGGATGCCGTCCCCCAGACGAGCGGGCGAGCGCATGCCCGAGCGTGCCACCATCATCACCGGATCGCCGTCGAGGTTCTTGATCGAGTCGTCGGCGAGGTGCGTGTACACGTAGGTCTCGCTGCCGAGTTCCTCGAGGAGAGCGACGTCGGCGTTGATGCCTTCCCCCTCGCCAAGGGCAAGGTGCTCGGGGCGGATACCGACGATCACGGTGTCGAGGCCGGACGAGCGCAGCAGCGCGGCGCTCTCCTCTTCGATGGAGATCGGCGCACCCGCGATGGTGATCTCGCCGTCGCGCACCGGGGCGGTGAACAGATTCATGCCCGGCGAACCGATGAAGCCGGCGACGAATGCGTTGACCGGCCGGTCGTACAGTTCGGTTGGCGTCGAAAACTGCTGCAGCACACCGTTCTTGAGCACCGCCACGCGGTCGCCCATCGTCATGGCCTCCACCTGGTCGTGCGTCACGTACACGGTGGTCGTGCCCAGTCGGCGCTGCAACGCCGCGATCTGGGTACGAGTCTGGACGCGCAACTTGGCGTCGAGGTTCGACAACGGCTCGTCCATGCAGAACACCTGCGGCTCACGGACGATGGCGCGCCCCATCGCGACACGCTGCCGCTGACCGCCCGACAGCTTTGCAGGCTTGCGGTCGAGGAACTCGGTGAGGTCCAACAGTTTGGCCGCGTCAGCGACCTTTTCCTTGCGCTCGGCCAGCGGGACGCCGCGCATCTTCAACGCGAAGCCCATGTTCTCGCCGACCGTCTTGTTCGGATACAGCGCGTAGTTCTGGAAGACCATCGCGATGTCGCGTTCCTTGGGCGCGACGCCGACCATGTTCGTTCCGCCGATCCGGATCGCGCCGGAGTCGATCTCCTCCAGTCCCGCGAGCATGCGGAGCGCCGTCGACTTGCCGGAGCCGGACGGTCCGACGAGGACGACGAACTCGCCGTCCTCGACATCGAGGTCGAGGGAGTCGACGGCGAGCGTGTCCGCACCGGGGTAGACGCAGCAGGCCTTGTCGTAGGTGATGGAAGCCATGAGGGTTTCTCCTGACGAGTGTGTACGTGAGTGAAGACGGGTCTATTTGATGGCGCCGAACGACAGACCGCGCACGAGCTTGTTCTGTGCGACCCATCCGGCGAGGACGACGGGTAGAGCGGCGAGTACCGACGCGGCCGACAGCTGTGCCCAGTAGAGTCCCTGACCAGACATGAATCCGGTGAGGAACACCGGCATCGTCTGGCCGTCGACGGCCGTCATGTTGACGGCGAAGAAGAACTCGTTCCACGAGAAGATCACGCAGATCAGCGCCGTGGCCGCGATACCGGGCGAGATCAGCGGGAGGATCACCTCGCGGACCGACGTCCACAGGCTCGCGCCGTCGATGCTCGCCGCTTCGAGGAGCTCGCCGGGGACTTCGAGGAAGAACGACCGCATCATCCAGATGGCGATCGGGAGATTCATCGCCGTGTACAGGATGATGAGCGTCCACACGTTGTCGAGCATCCCGATCTGGCCGACGATCACGTACAGCGGGATAATCGCCGCGACGATCGGCAGCATCTTGGTAGACAGGAAGAAGAACAGCGCGTCCTTCGTCTTGCGGACCGGGCGTAGCGACAGCGCGAACGCCGCGGGCACGCCGAGCAACAGCACGAGCACCGTCGACACGACAGTCGCGAACACCGAGTTCAACAGCGGCGTGCCGATCCCCGCGTCGAACACGTTCTTGAACTGATCGAGGGTCGGGCTGAAGATGAACGTCGGCGGACTGGTCGCCGCGTCGGACTCCTTCTTGAACGCCTGCAGCACCATCCACAGCACCGGGAAGAAGAACCCGATCGCCAGGATCCAGGTGATCGTGGTGAGCAGGATCCCCTTGGGGTCGCGCTTACGACGCAGTGTGGTGACGTCGGGACTGGTCGCGGTAGCCATCACGCGGCCTCCTCTGTTCCGGAGAATGACTTGAATATCAAGCGGAGCGCGAACGTCGCGATGACGATCGTTCCGATCACGGTGACCACACCCATCGCCGCGGCCTGACCGATGTCGAAGCCGAGGAAGGCGCGCTGATAGATGTAGAACGGCAGGTTGGCGCTGGAGACGCCCGGCCCGCCCGAGGTCATCATGTACACGGCGTCGAACGTGTTGACCAGGTAGATCGCGCCGAGAACCGAGCCGAGTTCGATGAACCGACGCAGGTGCGGGAGAGTCAGCTCGCGAAACAACCGGAAGCTGGTGGCGCCGTCGACGCGGGCAGCTTCCTGGACGTCGCGCGGCATCGACTGCAGACCCGCGAGGATCAGCAGCATCATGAACGGCGTCCACTGCCACACGAGCTCGGCCATCACGCTCATCAGCGGAAAGTCCGACAGCCAGTCGACGTGGATGCCGAGCGGATTCAATGCCCAATTCACCAGACCGTTGGTCGGCGAAAGCAGGCTCGTCTTCCACAGCAGCGCCGCGGCGACCGGGGTCACCAGGAATGGGGTGATCAGCAGGGTGCGGACGATGCCGCGACCGATGAACTTGCGGTCGAGCAGCAGCGCGAACAGCAGCCCGAGGACCACCGAGATCAGCACGGTGCCGACGATCAGCAAGACCGTGTTGAGCGTGACCTGCCAGAACTGGCGGTCGCCGAAGACGTCCACGTAGTTCGAGAGCCCGACGAAGTGCCGAGATCCCGGGCGGACGAGGTTCCACGACTGCGTCGAGTAGTAGAGCGTGAAGACGAATGGGATCTGCGTGACGACGAGCAGGAAGATCAGTGCGGGCAGCAGCGGGCCGCGCCGACGCCACCCCTCGGCTCGCGAGATCTGTTCCTTCTTCGACGTGATCGACGGCTTCCCGGTCGACATCGTGCCGCCCGTCGGGGTGGATACGACAGTGCTCACTGCGACTCCTCCTGATAGGACTTACCGACGACCTCGGCGTACTTCTGCGATTGAGCGAGCGCTTCGTCGACGGTGATCTGACCGGCGATCGCCGCCGAGATCTGCTGGCTCACTCGAGTACCGAGGTCCTGGAACTCGGGGATGGAGAGGAATTGGATTCCCTCGTACGGAACGGGCTCCAGCGTCGGGCGGGTCTGGTCGGCGGCGTTCATCGCCGACAGCATCTGCGCCGAGTAGGGCGCCGAGGCTTCCTTGACCGCCGGAATCTCGTAGGTGGAGAGTCGGCTGCCCGGTGGCACGCTCTCGGGCCCCTTCTTGTCGACGACGTATTTCATGTAGTCCTTGCTGGTCATCCATTCGATGAACTTCCAGGCGTCGTCGTGCTTGTCGCTGCTGGTGGGAATCCCCAGCGACCAGGTGTACAGCCAGCCGTTGCCGCCCTTGGCCATAGACGGTGCGGGCAGGTAGCCGACGTCGCCTGCGATGGACGACTCGTCCTTGTTCTCCAGCACGGAGACGGCCGAGGTCGCGTCGTACCACATCGCTGTCTGCCCCTGAGCGAGCAAGTTGCTGCATTCCTGGAAGCCAGACGACGCTGCACCTGCCTCGCCGTATTTCCGCACGGTGTCGACGTAGAACTGCACCGCGTCACGCACTTGAGGACTGTCGAACTGAGCGTTCCAGTCCTCGTCGTACCAGCGGCCGCCGTACGCGTTGATGACCGTGCTCAGCGGTGCGATGACCTCGCCCCAGCCGGGTTTGCCGCGCAGACAGATGCCAGCGACCTTGTCGGTGTCGAGTTTCGCCGCGGCCTCCGCGACCTGCGGCCACGTCGGGTCCGTGGGCAACGTCACGCCTTTGTCGGCGAGCATCTTCTTGTTGTACATGAGGAACGACGACTCGCCGTAGAACGGCGCCGCGTACATATTCCCGTCGTACGAGAGTGCCGTCTTGAGCGTCGGGATGAAGTCGTCGGCGTCGTACCCCGGTGAGTCGTTCATGTACGGGGTGAGGTCGACGAGCCAGCCGTACTCGCCCCACATCGGCGTCTCGTAGTTGCTGATCATGACGACGTCGAACTCACCGCCGCCGGTCGCGACCGACGCGGTGATCTTGGCGCGCGCCTCGTTCTCCGACAGCGTCACGAACTTGACGTCGATGCCCGTCTCTTCGGTGAACTGACTCGAGAGTTCGACGGCATCCTGCATCTGGGAGTTCGACACCATCGCGACGGTGATCTGGCGGTCGGAGTCGCCGAACAAGGCGCCCGCGCCAGAACACCCGGTCGCGACCATCGCAACGGCGACTGCAGATGCACCCGCCGCGAGCGCTCGTCGGCGCCCGGCGGTACGCCACCGGTACGCCAAACCTCTTCCTGGGAACCTCACTGTTCGCCTTTCTCTTGCGACACGAGCTCTTGTGACACGAGCCATCGCGCGGTCGCCGAATCGGTGACGACGATGGTTGCGTACCCGCCGCGCAGAGCGCCGAGAACGGCATCCTGCCTGTGGGGTCCGCCGGAGATGAGGATTGATGTCGGGCAGTCCCGCAATGCCTCGAGCGAGACAGACACGGTCCGTTCCACCAGGCTGGACTGCACGGCGACGCCGTGGATGTCGTAGAAGCGGCCGCCGATCTCACCGACCGCGCCCAACGAGAGGAGTTCGTCGAGGACGACGGAGTCGATGAACGCACCCTCGAAGAGCGTCGTCGACGTGGACGCCGAGCCGACGCCGTAGAGGACGATCTGCGCTTCGCGCGCTGCGTCGAGCGACTGGGAGATCAGCGAGTCGCGTTGCAGCGCTTCGACTGTCCCGGCATCCACGTACAGCGGGGCGATCAAACGGACGGGTTGCGCACCGAGGCATTCGGCGAATCGCATGAGGGTGTGGTCGAGCCCGGTCGCGTAGTCGACGGAGGTCATTGAACCGTCCATCTGCACGACGCGCGAGCACGACGCCGACCCGCGCATCGCGTCTGCCACTGCGATCTGCTCGGGCCCCCACGTGAAACCGAAGGTGTCGTCCGGTTGGATCCGCCGCATCAGGATCGAGGCGCCTGCGCGGCCGAGTGCCGCGGTCCCGGTGCCGGTGCCGTCCGCGACCTCGTCCATGACGAGGACTTCGTCGAGCCCGAACGTCTGCTCCATCTCGCGCTCGAGGTCGGTGTGGATAGAGGACCCGAGGTGCGGCGGCGCGGAGACGGTCACCTGGACCAGCCCCTGAGCACGAGCGCGGGCGATAAGCCTGCCCGCCGTCGGCCTGGAGACGCCAAGTCGGCGTGCGATGTCGGCCTGGGTCAGCCCGTCGAGGTGGTACATCGCGGCGGCACGGACGAGGAGCCGCAGGTCGTGCCCGGAGTCCGAGCCTGCTCGCGGCGACGTCGAACGGTGCGAGGGCCCGGATGGATCCTTCGCCGGTTCGTCAGCCGTTCGCTCTGCCGTCATCGGTACATTGCTCTCGTATCGCGGTGAACATATGCTCACTGATTGTGAATGTGCTCAGTAGGGTAGCATTCGACTGTGACGTACGCAACAGCATCATGTCCGGTATGCGCCCGGCCATGGCGGTCCGGAGAGGGGCTTCGATGAGCATTCCGTTGAGTTCGGCGAACCTGCAGCAGATCAGTGGAGCCACCGTCGGCGACTACGACCGCACGACGATCAGCGTAGGCATCGTCCACTTCGGGGTCGGCGGATTTCACCGAGCACACCAGGCGATGTACCTCGACCGACTCCTCGCCGTAGATCCAGAGGCATCGACCTGGGGAATCTGCGGCGTCGGCGTCCGCGAGGCCGACGCCGCGATGCGCGACGCCCTACTCGGACAGGACTGCCTGTACTCACTGACACTCAAGCATCCCGACGGAGCGGTCGAGACGTCGGTGATCGGCTCGATCGTGGACTACCTGTACGCCCCGGACGATCCGGAGGCCGTCGTGGAACGGCTCGCCGACCCGGCCACGCGAATCGTCTCCCTGACGGTCACCGAAGGCGGCTACAACTTCTCGCCCTCGACCGGCGAGTTCGACGCAGCCAATCCCGACGTGGTCGCCGACCTATCAGGCACGAAGCCGCTGGTGACCGTGTTCGGACTCGTAACCGAGGCGCTGGCCCGTCGGCGTGACCGCGGCGTTCCGGCGTTCACGGTGATGTCGTGCGACAACATCCAGGGCAACGGTCACATGGCGCAGTCGACGTTCCTGACCTTCGCGAAACTGCGCGACCCCGAACTCGCCGCGTGGATCGCCGACAACGCGCGGTTCCCGAACTCGATGGTCGACCGGATCACCCCGGCCACACCACCGGAACTCGCATCGGAAGTCGCTACACGTACGGGCGTCTCCGACAACTGGCCGGTCGTCGCCGAGCCGTTCACCCAGTGGGTCCTCGAGGACGACTTCTCGATGGGTCGGCCCGCATTCGCGAAGGTCGGCGTGCAGGTGGTCGACGACGTGACGCCGTACGAGCACATGAAACTGCGGCTGTTGAACTCCGGCCATCAGGCGCTCGGCTACTTCGGATATCTGCTCGGGTACCGGTACGTCCACGACGCGGCGAGCGACCCGGACATCGTCACGTTGCTGCGCCGCTACATGACCGAGGAGGGGAAGCCGACACTCGCCGTCCTGCCCGGGGTGGACGTCGACGAGTACATCGACACTCTGTTGGAGCGCTTCGCGAATCCGGCGATCGCCGATACCGTCGCGCGACTGTGCCAGGACTCGTCCGACCGTATCCCGAAATGGCTGGTCCCGGTGATCCGTGACCGCATCGCCTCCGGCGACGGCGTTCCGTTGGCCGCCGCCGTCGTCGCGAGTTGGACCCGGTACGCCGAGGGCATCGACGAGCAGGGGGAACCGATCGAGGTCGTCGACGGGCTGGCCGCACGACTGGTTCCGTTGGCGCAGAAGTCGCAGACCGAGCCGCTGGCGTTCGCGCGGGACGAGGACTTGTTCGGCGACCTCGCCGACCACGAGCTGTTCACTGGGCCCTACCTGCGAGCCCTCGACCTCCTGCGCACCGTCGGCGCCCGAAAGACACTGGAGGCCGTCCTCGCATGACACTCGTCGCGGGCGTCGACTCGTCGACCCAATCGTGCAAGGTGCTGATCTGCGATGCCGAGACCGGCGCGATCGTCCGATCGGCGACCACAGCACACCCCGACGGCACATCGGTGTCGCCCGAGCACTGGTTGAGCGCACTGCATTCCGCGATCGACGAGGCTGGCGGGCTCGGCGACGTCGCCGCACTGTCCATCGGCGGCCAACAGCACGGCATGGTGTGTCTCGACGCCGACGGCGAGGTGGTGCGCGACGCGATCCTCTGGAACGACACCCGCTCGGCGGGCAGCGCAGCCGATCTCGTCGACGAACTCGGCGGGCCCGACGAATGGGCGAAGGCCGTCGGCGTGGTCCCGATCGCCTCGATCACCGCGACCAAGCTGCGGTGGCTAGCCGACAACGAGCGGGCGAACGCCGACCGAACCGCCACCGTGTGCCTTCCCCACGACTGGCTGACCTGGAAGCTGCTCGGTGGTGCCGACCTCGCCGAGTTGACGACCGATCGGAGCGACGCCTCGGGAACAGGATATTTCAGCGCGGCGACCGGGGAATACCGAGAAGATCTGTTGGACTTGGCTTTCCGAGGGCGGCGGCCATTAGTCCCTCGAATCGTCGGACCGGGTGAGCGCGCCGGAGTCATACCGACCGGCGTCGTGCTCGGCGCGGGCGCGGGCGACAACGCGGCTGCCGCGCTCGGTCTGCACGCTCAGACGGGCGACGCCGTCGTCTCCCTCGGCACGTCTGGTGTCGTCAGCGCGGTAACCGACGTTCCGCCATGCGACGCGTCAGGCTTGGTGGCCGGTTTCGCCGACGCGACCGGCCGCCACCTCCCGTTGGTGTGCACCCTCAACGGCGCGCCCGTGCTGGCGTCGACCGCGGCGATGCTCGGCGTCGACTTCGACGAGTTCGCTCGACTCGCGTTGTCGGCGCCTGCCGGCGCCGACGGTCTCACCCTGATCCCCTACTTCGCGGGCGAGCGTTCCCCGAACCTGCCCGATGCGACCGGATCGATCGCCGGGGTCACCACATCGAACTTCACTCCCGCCAACATCGCCCGCGCCGCCGTCGAAGGCCTCCTCTGCTCCCTGGTGTACTGCCGCGAGCGCATCGAGTCCCAGGGCATCGACGTACAGCGCGTCACGCTGACCGGCGGGGGTTCCAAATCGACTGCCGTACAACAGATCGCGGCATCGTTGTTCGGCGGCGCGATCGCCATGCCGGTCGACGGCGAATACGTCGCTCTCGGCGCCGCGCGTCAAGCCGTTTGGGCCCTAACCGGCGAGTTGCCCGAGTGGACGATCTCCTCGCACACGGTGTCGGCCGAGCCGACGCCGGACGTGTATGAGCAGTACCGGGCCGTCGCCGACGCGGTCGCGCGCTCGTAGAGCGGAGTCCCACGCTGGTCGAGCGCAGTCCCACGCTGGTCGAGCGGAGTCGAGACCGAGACGCTGGTCGAGCGCAGTCGAGACCGAGACGCTGGTCGAGCGCAGTCGAGACCGCTGTAGTTCACTGCCACATAGCGGCAGCAATCTACAGCGTTGTTCTGAATCGAGCCTCCCGGCGAGACCTCACACCCGGTTTCGCGCCACCATCTGCGCGGCAATGACGTTTCGCTGGATCTCGTTGGTCCCCTCGCCCACGATCATCAACGGCGCGTCACGGAAATAGCGTTCGACGTCGTACTCCTTGGAGTAGCCGTAGCCGCCGTGGACTCGGACGGCGTCCAGCGCGATCTGCATCGCGGTCTCCGACGCGAAGAGCTTCGCCATGCCCGCCTCCATGTCGGCGCGCTCACCACGATCGAGCTTCTCGGCGGCGTCGATCGTCAACAGGCGCGCAGCCTGCTGCTTGGTTCCCATATCGGCGAGAAGATTCCCGATGCTCTGGTGCTTCCAGATCGGCTTGCCGAACGATTCACGCTCCTGCGCGTACTTGACGGCGGCGTCCAACGCGGCCTGCCCGACGCCCAACGCTCGCGACGCCACCTGGATACGCCCCATCTCCAGACCGCGCATCATGTGCGCCCACCCCTTGTTCGGCTCGCCCCCGAGTACCGCGTCCGCCGGGACCGACATGCCGTCGAACACCAACTCGCACGCCTCCACGCCTCGATACCCGAGCTTCGGCAGCTTGCGCGAAATCGTCGGCCCGTCGCCGGGTTCAACGAGAATCACGCTCATCCCGCCGTGCGCGGGCGCCGCTGCACGATCAGTGATGCACAACAATCCGATCAGACCCGAGTGCTGCGCGTTCGAGATCCAGGTCTTCGATCCCGTGATCGAGAAGCCGCCGTCGACCGGATCGGCGAAGGTCCGCATGTTCTGCAAGTCGCTGCCGCCGCCCGGTTCGGTGAGCGCCATCGTCGCCCGAATCGAGCCGTCGGCCATGCGCGGCAGATACTTCCGCTTCTGTCCGTCGGTGCCGAACGTCTTGACCAGGAAGGTGATGACCGAATGGCCGCCGATCGCACCCGCCAGACTCATCCATCCGCGAGCGAGTTCCTCGGTGACCTGCGCGAAACACGCCGTGCTCACATCGACTCCACCGAACTCCGCAGGAGCCAGCAACCCGAAGAACCCGAGCGCTTTCATCTCTTCGATGAACCCCTCCGGATACACATCCGGCTCGTCGAACTCGCGAACGTTGCCGCGCACCCTCTTGTCCGTGAAGTCCGCGACCAGAGCGACCATGTCCTGTTCGTCTGCAGTCAAAGCCATCGATGAGTCCTCTCGCCGGGTCCACAAGTCATCGTAGGCGGGCACTCCACGGTTCCAGCAGCGGCGAACGACGCACAGCCTCCGCACCGATCGGCGGGCACGCCCGATTCACCCCGCCGCGGGTACGACGAGTAGAACGGAATGCGTGATGTCTACCCTGAACCCCTGCGCCTGCGAGCTCGGGGTGGAGACTTCATGACCACGGGGCAGCCGCTGAGCAGCAAGTCCCTCGTCCCCAGCCTCATCTACGCCGCCCTGACGACGTCGATCGTCAGTTCGCTCGGCATGCTGCTTGTGCCGTCGATCGCCTCCGAACTCGATGTCTCAGTGAGCGCCGCGCAGTGGATGCTCACAGTGAACCTCCTGGTAGGAGCCGTCGCCACCCCGATCATGGGCAGGCTGTCCGACGGACCGAACACCAAGCGTCTCCTGGTGATCTCGCTAGTCGTCATCCTCGTCGGGTCGATCGTCGCAGGGCTTGCCCCGACGTTCGGCGTCTTCCTCGTCGGCCGCGCGCTCCAAGGCCTGACCTACGGAATCGTGCCGGTCACCATCGTGTTGGCCCGCCGACATCTCGGAGGCGCAGGCCGCGCCGACCCCGCCATCTCGACGTTGTCGGTGACGGTCGCGACCGGGTTGGGCCTGGGCTATCCACTGACCGGCATCCTCGCGAGCATGCTCGACTACCGGGTTGCCTTCTGGTTCGCCGCGCTCTTCGTCCTGAGCGCGATCGTCGTCGTCTGGAAATGGGTGCCGACCGACGGTGAGGAGGGCACGTCCCGGCCGTTCGACACTCCCGGCGCAGCTCTACTATCTGCCGGACTCGCCAGCGTGCTTATCGCCGTCAGTCAGGGATCGCATTGGGGGTGGCTGTCGATTCCGACGATCGCCGCGATCGTCATCGGCGTGGCCTGCCTCGTCGTCTGGGCGCTCGTCGAACTGCGGTCGAGAGATCCGCTGATCAACCTGTACGTCGTCAAGACGCGGGACGTCCTCCTGGCGAACCTGACGGCGATCAGTCTCGGTGCCTCGATGTACATGAGCCTGTCGACCATCAGCATCATCGCGCAGGCTCCCGTGGCGACCGGCTACGGACTCGAGCTCCCGTTGTTCTGGGCCGGTTTCGTGATGCTGCCGTTGTCGGTCGGCAGCCTCGCCGGGAACCGCGTCGTCCGACGTCTCGGACCCGGCTCCATGACGACGATGCTGCCGGCCGGTTCGTCGTTGATGGCCGCATCGGCCCTCATGATCTGGCTGACCAACGATCACCTGTGGGAGATCCTGGTCGGCATGACGCTGTTCGGCCTCGGCATGGGTTCGGCGTACGCCGCCATGCCGACGCTCATCGCGCGCAACGTCGCCGTGTTCGAAGTCGGCAGTGCCGTCAGCTTCAACCAGGTCCTACGCACCGTCGGCGGCGCGGTGGGCAGCGCGATCGTCGGCTCGATCCTCGCCGCCAGTCCCGGGGAGCACGGCATCACCGTCTCGCTCGGCGTCGCTGCGGTGACGACGACAGCAGTTTGCGTCGCACTGGTGGTCAATCAGTTGCGAGTGGGCCGGAAGACGGCGCACGGCGCCTGAATTGAGTAGCCCCGGGCGAGAGCACGGGGCTACTTCGAGCGTCGACCGCTACTTCACATCCAGAGCCTTTGCCGTCACCGCTGCCATCTGCCGCTCGCCCAGCGAGTTCGGGTGGACCGGCACAAGCTGCGACGTGGTCAGCACCGGCTCGACCCATCGCACGCCGGGAGCCTTGCAGGCGTCGTGACCGACGGACGCCTTCGCCACGTCCGCGATTCTCACGCCGGTCTTCTTCGCGGCCCGCGCAATCGCGTCGTTGAGCTCAGCCTGGACACGGTGGGTGAACTTCCCGTCGCCCGCCGACACCGGCATCCCGTTGCACGGTGCGTTGCGATCGGGCGCTATCCATGGATAGTTGAGCGCGGCCACCCGCGCGTTCGGCGCTTTGGATCGCACCGCGTTCATTGCCCTGACGAGGTTCGGGTAGGTCGTCTCGCGAATCGTCTTGGATGCCGACTTCGCGTACTTCGCCTCACATGGCGCGCCGCGCATGCCAGCTCCGATGCCTGCGACCACGCAGTTCATCACCGTGCCCGCAAAGAGGTCCTCGTCGTTTCCGCCGATGGAGAACGTCACCAGGTCGACGTCGTCGTCGAGTGCGTCGAGTTGCGGCTTCACACCGGATTGCTGCGAACTGAAGAAATCGCCCGTCGTGGCCCCACCACAACTGACGTCGGTGAGATCGTATCCGTTCGACCGGGCCACGATCTTGGCGTAGTTAGCCGCCGACTGCATGCACCCGATACTCGCCTCGGGCGCGAGCGGCAGCACGCCGGACCCCGCCGAATAGCTGTCGCCGAGGCTGACGTACTTCAGTGGCGCAGGCGCCGCCTGCGCTGCGCCCGGAACGAATCCCACCGCCATCACCGCCGTGGCCGCCAGCGCTCCCACCGCTGTCACCGCACCCTTGAACCGCATTCTGCACTCCTACAAGTTGATCGATCGAACTGACTCACTGTTGGAGTGCACGGTAGTCGACTAGAACACGTTTCACTATCGAATAGCATGATCGATTGAGCGCGACCTCATCTGGTTCGCCCGACCACTGAGGGCCGCTCCCTCGTCCTAATCGTCGTCCTGGTCCTAGCACCGTCCTAGTCCTGGCGTCGTCCTAGTCCTAGTCGTCGTGGACTACGACGAGCAGATCGCCGGCCTCGACCTGTGCGACCCCGTCGATTGCCGTGCGAGTGACCGTTCCCGAATGCGGAGTGGTGATCGGCGCTTCCATCTTCATCGCCTCGATCGTGCCGATCTGCCCACCGGCCTCGATGTGGTCGCCCTCGTTCACCGACAGCGTGACGACGCCTGCGAACGGTGCCGGGATGTGCCCGGAGTTGTTCTTGTCGGCCTTCTCCGCCGTCGCAACGTCGGCCTTGATCGAGCGGTCCCGAGCGGGCACCGGTCGTAGGTGCCCGTTGAGGATGCACATCACGGTCCGCATGCCGTGGTCATCCGGCTCGGAGATCGCTTCCAGCCCAATGAGGAGGTTGACACCCTTGGACAGCTCGACCCGATGCTCCATGCCCGAGCGGAGTCCGTAGAGGAACTGCGTCGCAGAAAGACGCGAGGTGTCGCCGAACGATTCGACGTGCTCGAGGTACTCCTTGGTCGGCCCGGGGAACAGGAGCCGGTTCAGGGTCGAGCGACGCGTCTCGGAGTCGCCGGTCAACGCGGCCTCGTCCTCGGCCGACAGATCAGCCTGCGGTTCGGGCTCGCCCCGCCCCTCGAGCGCGCGGCTCCGGAACGGCTCAGGCCAGCCCCCGACGGGCGTTCCAAGCTCACCCTGCAGGAAGCCGATGACCGAGTCCGGGACGTCGTAGCGTCCTGGGTTCTCGGCAAACTCCTCGACGTCCACACCGGAGCCGACGAGAGCCAATGCAAGATCACCGACGACCTTCGACGAGGGCGTCACCTTCACCAGACGCCCCAGGATCCGATCGGCGGCGGCGTACTTCGCCTCGACCTCTTCGAACCGGTCGGCCAACCCGAGTGCGGTGGCCTGCGACCGCAGGTTCGACAGCTGACCGCCGGGGATCTCGTGCGTGTAGACGCGCCCGGTCGGAGCCGGAACACCGGACTCGAACGGCGCGTACACCTTGCGGAGCGTCTCCCAGTACGGTTCCAGTTCGCAGACTGCGTCCAGGCTCAGGCCGGTGTCGTACTCGCTGTGTGCGGCAGCGGCCACGATCGCCGACAGGGACGGCTGGCTCGTCGTCCCCGACATCGGAGAGCTCGCGCCGTCGACCGCGTCGGCACCGGCCTGCCATGCAGCGAGGTAGGTGGCCAACTGGCCGCCCGGTGTGTCGTGCGTGTGCACGTGGATCGGCAGGTCGAACTCCGACCGGAGTGCCGACACCAAGGTGGTCGCCGCAGGTGCACGCAGCAGCCCGGCCATGTCTTTGATCGCCAGTACGTGCGCGCCGGCGTTCACGATCCGCTCGGCCAATCGCAGGTAGTAGTCCAGCGTGTACAGATTCTCATTCGGGTCCGACAAGTCGCCGGTGTAGCTCATCGCGACCTCGGCGATCGTGGTGCCGGTCTCACGGACCGCGTCGATCGCGGGCCGCATCTGGTCGACGTTGTTCAGCGCATCGAAGATCCGGAAGATGTCGATCCCGGTGGACGCCGCTTCGGCGACGAATGCCCGGGTCACCGACTCCGGGTAAGGCGTGTATCCGACGGTGTTCCGCCCCCGCAGCAGCATCTGCAGGCAGATGTTCGGAACGGCCTCCCGCAGTTGCGCGAGCCGGTCCCACGGATCCTCCTTCAGGAATCGCAGTGCGACGTCGTACGTCGCACCGCCCCACGCCTCGATCGACAACAGTTCCGGGATCAACCGCGACACGTAGGGGGCCACGGCGGTCAGGCTCGACGTCCGCACTCGCGTCGCCAACAGCGACTGATGCGCGTCACGGAACGTCGTGTCGGTCACGGCCAACGCCTTCTGCTTGCGCAGGCTCGCCGCGAATCCCTCCGGACCGAGTTCCAGCAGGCGCTGGCGGGACCCGTCGCGCGGGGTCGTCGACAGATCGAGAGCGGGCAGCTTGTCTTTGAGGTCGACATGGACCGGACGCACACCGTTCGGATGGTTCACCGTCACATCAGCCAGGTACGACAGGATCTTCGACGCACGGTCGGCCGAGGAGTTCGACGTCAACAACTCGGGGTGCTCTTCGATGAACGACGTCGTCACCCGTCCGGCGCGGAAATCGGGGTCGTCGAGCAATGCCTGCAGGAACGGAATGTTGGTTGCGACGCCGCGGATGCGGAACTCGGTGACGGCGCGACGGGCGTGCGCAACAGCCGACTCGAAATCGCGACCACGGCAGGTGAGTTTGACCAACATCGAGTCGAAGTACGCGCCGACCTCGGCACCGAGCGCGGTGCCGCCATCGAGCCGCACACCACCGCCGCCCGGCGTCCGGTACCCGGTGATCCGACCGGTGTCGGGCTGGAAGCCGTTGGCGGGGTCCTCGGTGGTGATGCGGCACTGCAGCGCCGCGCCGCGGATCCTGATCATGTCCTGGGAGAGACCGAGCTCTTCGAGAGTCGCACCGGCCGCAACCCGCAACTGCGACTGGACGAGATCGACGTCGGTGATCTCTTCGGTGACCGTGTGCTCCACCTGGATGCGCGGGTTCATCTCGATGAACATGTGCTGGCCACGCTCGTCGACGAGGAACTCGACGGTGCCCGCACACGAGTAGTCGATCTGTTTGGCGAACGCGACGGCATCGGCGCAGATCTTCTCGCGCAACGTCGGATCTAGGTTCGGCGCGGGCGCCAGCTCGACCACCTTCTGGTGGCGTC